>JBEQBS010000122.1:0-8573 GCA_041639675.1 Rubritepida sp.
GCCCCGCCGCCGTGGCGCGGCGCGCCGCCGAGCTGGCGTCGCGCGCCTTCGACGCGACGACGCCGGGCAACCTGGGCATCGGCATCCACCTGCTGGTCTCGCTGGGCCGCGTGGCTCTGGGCTGGGGCCTGGCGCTGCTGGTGGGCCTGCCGCTGGGCTTCGCCATCGGCCTGTCGCCGCGGCTGCACCGAGCGCTGGACCCCTACATGCAGGTGCTGCGGCCGATCTCGCCGCTCGCCTGGATGCCGCTCGCGCTCTACGCGCTGAAGGACAGCGCGGCCGCGGCCATCTTCATCATCTTCGTCTCCGCGCTCTGGCCCATCCTGCTCAACACGGCGGCCGGCGCGGCGGGGCTGCGCGCGGAATGGCGCAACGTGGCGCGGGTCTTCGGCCTGTCGCCGCTGGACACCGTGTGGCGCGTCGTGCTGCCCGCCACGGTGCCGATGATCCTGGTCGGCGCGCGGCTGTCGGTGGGCATCGCCTGGTTCGTCATCGTGGCGGCGGAGATGGTGGGCGCGCAGTCGGGCATCGGCTACTTCATCTGGAACGAGTGGAACAACCTGCAGATCGCCTCGATGATCGTGGCCATCGGCCTGATCGGCGGCGTCGGGCTGCTGCTGGACCAGGGCCTCGCCGCGCTGGGCCGCCGCTGGGGCTTCGCCGAATGAGCGCCGCCGTGGAGATCCGCGACCTGTCGGTTCGCTTCGAATCCTTCCTGGCGCTGGACCGCATCTCGCTCTCCGTCGCGCCGGGCGAGGTGGTGGCGCTGGTCGGCCATTCGGGCTGCGGCAAGTCCACCCTGCTGAACGCGGTGGCCGGGTTGCAGCCGGCCTCGGGCGGGGCGGTGCTGTGCGGCGGGCGCCCGGTCTCCGGGCCGGGGCCGGAGCGCGCGATGGTGTTCCAGGGCCATGCCCTGCTGCCCTGGCTGTCCTGCCGCGACAACGTGCTGCTGGCGCTGCGCCCGCGCTTCCGCGGCGAATCCTCCGCCCGCCTGCGTGAGCGCGCGGAGGCGGCGCTGGCCAAGGTGGGCCTTTCCGGCGCCGCCGATCGCCGCCCGGCGCAGATCAGCGGCGGCATGAAGCAGCGCGTCGGCATCGCCCGCGCCCTGGCGATCGAGCCCGAGGTGCTGCTGCTGGACGAGCCCTTCGGCGCGCTGGACGCCCTGACCCGCGGGGGCCTGCAGGACGAGCTGGCGCGCATCGTGGAAGGCAGCGGCACCACCGTGCTGCTGGTGACGCATGACGTGGACGAGGCGCTGCTGCTGGCCGACCGCGTGGCGCTGATGAGCGTCGGCCCCGGCGCGCGCATCGCCCGGCTGGAGACGGTGACGCTGCCGCGCCCGCGCGACCGTCGCAGCTTGGCCGAGCAAGGGGACTACGGCGCGCTGCGCCACGCCCTGCTGGATTTCCTGCATGCCGGGCACCCCGCCGCGGCATAGTGCGTGATCCGCGAAGGCAGGACTCGCTGAAGCAGTGGATCGCCACGCAGGATGGCCACGGCAAGATTCATCGTGGTGAATATGCCGCAGGGCCTCAGCCCCGCACCATCACCTCGACCGCATGCACCGCGTTGCGCGCCCCGGCCATGGGCTGGGTGTTCCCCGCGGCATCGGTGGCGCGGCACAGCAGCCGGGCCGGGCCGGGGCGGACGAAGCGCCAGTCCAGCGACCAGGGCTGCCAGCCTCGCCCTTGCCGCACGCCCAGCGTGGCGCGGCGCCACTCCGCCCCGTCCTCGCTCACCTCCACCGCCGCGACCGGCGCGTCGGACCATGCCCAGCCGCGCAGCGGCGCCACCTTGCCAAGCAGGTCGCCGGGGGCGGGGCTGGTGAAGATCGCTTCCGGCGCCAGGGCCCAGACCGGGCGCGCGCCTCCGCCGGGCAGGGCGTCGTTGTAGAAGGCGGTGGTGAAGGGACCGTCGGCGCGGCGCTCCGCCAAGGTCAACCGCCACAGCCACTTCACCGAGTTGGTGCCGTAGAAGCCGGGCACCACCAGGCGCAGAGGCCCGCCATGCTCCTCCGGCAAGGGGGCGCCGTTCAGCCGGGTGGCGAGCAGCACGTCCTCGCCCACGCGCGCCAACGGCAGGTCCTTGCGGAAGCATGGCACCTCATGCCCCTCGAAGCGGCCGGAATCCGCGCCGTCGGACCAGGCGAAGGCGGCCTCCGGCGCAGCGCCCGCCAAGGCCAGCACCGCGGCCAGCGGCACCCCCTCCCACACCACGCAGGCGACGCGGCGCGTCGGCACCGCCGGTTGCAACGGGTTGCCGGCGCATTGATGCACCGCCTCCAGCCGCGCCTGCGGCAGCGCGGCGAGGTCCGCCAGCGAGAGGGTGAGCGGGCGCTCCACCATCCCTTCCACCTGCAAGGACCAAGGCGCCTCGCCCGGCCGCGCCACGCCCAGGTGCGCCAGCATGAAGAGCTGGTCGGTCGGCGTCAGCGCGGCCGCCATCTGGTGCGGCAGCAGCGGGATGCGGCGGGTCAGCCCGGGCGGGTCGAGGGTGACGGCGGGGATCATGGCCGCAGCCTCGCGCGTCGGGCGCGGCGGCGGAAGCGCGCGGCCGCGCAACCGCCCTTGCACGGTTTCCCCGTCGCGTCGCACCCCCGCGCGCCCCCATCATGCGGCGCCACCGCCGGGAACCCCTGCCCATGACCGCACCCTACGCCGTGAAGGCCGTCGAGCCGGTGATGACCGGCACGGACATCACCATCCGCCGCTTCACCCTCGCCCCCGGCGAGGCCATCCCCTGGCACCGCCATGGCGCGACGGATGACCTATGCGTGCTGCTGGACGGCGCGCTGCGGGTGCAGCTGCGCGACCCGGAGGAGGAGCTTCTGCTGGCCCCTGGCGGCAGCCACCGCACCGCAGCCGGGCGCCCGCACCGCCTGTCCAACGTTGGCGCGGCCGATTGCCGCTTCCTGTTGATCCAGGGCGTCGGCCCGCGCGACTTCCAGACGCTGGAGCAGGCGTGATGCGCCGCCGCCTGCTGCTGGCCGCGCCCGCCCTTCTGCTGGGTGGCTGGGCGCCCTCCCGCCCCGTGCGCTTCGTGCTGCCGCTGGCGGCCGGGGGCAGCCTGGATGCGCTGGCCCGCCTCATCGGCGCCCGCATCGCCCCCGCGCTGGGCCAGCCGGTGGTGGTGGATCCGCGCCCCGGCGCTGGCGGCAACCTGGCCTTCGAGCACGTGGCGCGCAGCGCGCCGGATGGGCACACCATCCTGGTCGGCTGGGACTCGCTGGTGATCAACCCCGCGCTCTACGGTCGCGTACCCTTCGACCCGCTCCGCGACTTCGCATCGGTGATCCAGACCATCGCCGCGCCGCAATGCCTGGTGGTGCGTGCCGATGGCCCGCGCGACCTGCCGGCGCTGGTGGCCGCCGCGCGCGGCCGGCCGCCGCTCTCCTGGGCCTCGCCCGGCAATGGCAGCATCGGCCACCTGACCGGCGAACTGTTCCGCGGCATGGCGGGGCTGCCTGATTTGGAGCACGCCCCCTACCGCGGCGCGGCGCCGGCGGCGACCGACCTGCTGGCGGGCGTGGTGGGCGCGCTGTGGGTCAGCCTGCCGGCGGTGACGGAGCACATCCGCGACGGCCGCCTGCGCGCCCTGCTGGTGACGGGGGCCGGGCGCTCGCCGGCCCTGCCCGCGGTGCCCGCGGCGCGCGAGGCCGGCTTCCCCAATCTGGTGGTGGTATCCTGGCAAGGGCTGCTGGCGCCGGCCGCCACCCCGCCCGCCATCGTCGAGCGACTGAACGCCGAGGTGAACGCCGCCCTGGCGACGCCGGAGCTGCGCGCCTGGCTGGCCGCCCAGGGCTCGGAGCCGGTAGGAGGGGCGCCGGCGGTGCTGGCGGCACAGCTCGCCGCCGACCTCCCGCGTTGGGCGGAGGTGGTGCGGCGCTCCGGCGCGCGGGTGGATTGACCCCCGGTTTTCCTTGTTTCGTCCGGCCATCTGCCGTACATGACGGGCGAAGGAGACCACCCATGGGCCGCCCGGCATCCGCACCCCCCGGCATCCCCGCCAAGCCGCGCGGCGAGCGGCTGGAGGCGCGCATCTCGGCCGACCAGAAGGGCCTGTTCCAGCGCGCCGCCGAATTGCAAGGCCGCAGCCTCACCGATTTCGTGGTGCAGAGCGCCCAGGACGCCGCGCTGCGCACCATCGCGGAGATGGGCACCATCCGCCTATCCGAGGCCGAAAGCCGTGCCTTCGCCGAGGCGCTGCTGACCCCCGCCGAGCCCCACCCGCGGCTGCGGGAGGCGGCGCGGCGCTTTGTCGCGGCGATGGGCCGCTGAGGGTCGAGCCCCTCACCGACCGCCATGACCGCGCCGGCTTCGCCAGCGGCGTGGAGCCGCTGGACCGCTACCTGCGCGCCGGCGCCGGCCAGGATGCGCGGCGCCGCGTCGCCTCCTGCTTCGTGCTGGTCGAGGGCGATGATCCGCGGCCGCGCGGCTTCCACACCCTCGCCGCCACCGCGGTGATGCTGACGGCGCTGCCGGAGGCCATGGCGCGCCGCCTGCCGCGCTACCCGCTGGTGCCGGCGGCGCTGCTGGGGCGGCTGGCCGTGGATGCGGCGCATCGCGGGCGCGGCCTGGGGCAGATGCTGCTGCTGGACGCCATGGCCCGCACCCTGCGCAGCGAGGTCGCCGTCTTCGCCATGGTGGTGGACGCCAAGGACGACGCGGCGGCCGCCTTCTACGCCGCGCATGGCCTGCGGCCGCTGACCGGCGATGGCCGGCGCCTGTTCATCCCGATGGCCGAGGTCGCCCGCCTCTTCGCGTGAGCGCCGTCAGCGCCCGTCCATCAGGAAGCGCTGCTCCGCCTTCAGCGTGGCCTCCAGGAAGCGCACCGTCTCGCGCACCCGCGGCACCCAGGACAGGTCCTCGTGCACCGCCAGGTAGACCGGGCGCTCCGTGCGCACGCGGTCCTTCAGCACCGGCACCAGCCGCCCATCGGCCTCCCCGGCGAAGGAGGGCAGCAGCACCAGCCCCGCCCCGGCCGCCGCCGCCGTAGCCTGCGCCTGCATGGAGGAGGAGCGGAAGGCCACCTGCGGCGCCGAGACCACGTCCAGCAGCCAATGCACCTCGGGGATCTGCACCAGGTCCTCCACGTAGTCCACGAAGCGGTGGCGCGTCAGCTCCTCCGGCGTCTGCGGCGTGCCGTGCGCCGCCAGGTAGGCGGGGGCGGCGTAGAGGAACAGCGCGAAGCCGCCGATGCGCCGGATCTCCAGCTTCGGCCCGCGCACCGGCACGAAGGAGAGCGAGATGTCCGCCTCGCGCTTCGTCAGGTTGAACAGGGCGGGCGAGGTGACGAGTTCCACCATCAGCCCTGGGTGGCGCGCGGCCAGCGCCGGCAGGTGGCGGGCCAGCCAATGCGCGGCGATGCCCTCCATGCTCGCCACCCGCACGCGGCCGGTGGCGCCCGCCCTCGGCCCGGCGCTGCGGTCGGCGATCAGCAGCGCCTGCGCCTCCATCGCCTCGGCCTGCGGCATCAGGGCGCGGCCGGCCTCGGTCAGCGCGAAGCCCTCCGCCGTGCGGTCGAACAGCTTGAGGTCCAGCGCCTTCTCCAGCTCCGCCACGCGCCGGCTGACGGTGGTGTGGTCCACCCGCAGCCGACGCGCGGCCGGGGCCAGCCGGCCCTGGCGGGCCAGCTCCAGGAAGAAGGGCAGCGTGCTCCAGTCCAGCGGTCTCGGCATCGGGAACGATGGTGGCAAGGCCGCGTGGTGCGGCGCAACACTCAGGCGGCGTCGTCCAGCGGCGGCCAGGCGCGCGGCGACGCATCCTCGAAGCGGATCGGCGGACGCGGCGTGCGGTCCACCGACAGGCGGAAGATGTCGAAGCGGTTGTAGTAGCCCACCACGTCGTGAAACTGCTTGGGCTCCACGCAGGCCGCCAGGTCCATCTCCACCAGCAGCAGCCCCTCCTCGCGCCGGCTCTGGCCGAGCTGCCGCCCATCCGGGCCGATGGCCATGGAGACGGCGCGCGGCGTCCCCTCCACCACCCGCGCCGCCTCGGGCGACAGCGCCGACAGCGCGGCCGCCGCTGCGCCATCGAGCACGGAGGACGCCACCAGGGTGAAGCACTTCGCCTCGAAGGAATGCGCGCCGCAGCGGATGCGGATGGCTTCCTCGATGTCGTAGGCCGCGGCCTCGCCGGGCAGGCGGGTGGGCCAGACGGGCGGGAAGGTGGCGAGGTGCAGCTGCTCGCCCTCCGCCATCAGCGCGAAGCGGGCCAGGGGGTTGGTGTTCTCCCCGCAGATCAGCGTGCCGATGCGGCCAATGGCGCTGTCCACCACGCGCAGCCCCTCGGCGTCGCCCGGGGCCCAGACCAGCTTCTCGTAGTAGGTGGGCACCAGCTTGCGGCGGTGGTTCAGCACCGCGCCATCCGGGCCCAGCAGCAGGTTGCTGTTCCACAGGCAGCCCAGCGAGGCCGGGGTGGATTCGCTGAAGCCGAAGGAGACGTGGATGCCGTGCCGCCGCGCCGCCTGGCGCAGCCGCATCACCTCCGGCCCATCGGCGCGGATGGAGTGGGCGGCGAAGCGCGCGAAGAGGTCATGCGTGAGGATGGGCGCGGCCAGGGCGGTCCAGGCCGGGAAGCCGGGGATGAAGCTCTCGGGGAAGGCGATGAGCTGCGCGCCATGCCGCGCGGCCTCGGCGATGGCGTCGCAGGCCTTGTCGGTGGTGGCGGCGGCGTCCATCCACACGGGCGCGAGGTGCGCGGCGGCGACCTTGATGACGGGAAGCGGCATGCGGGCTGTCCTGGCGGTTCGCCCCATCATGGGGCGGCGCCTGGGGCGTGCGGCACCCGGCAAGGCTGCACGGCGCCTTGCGGTGTTGCGCCGTTCCGCGAGCCCGTCAACCGCCATGCCGCGCACCAGCATGCTCAGCGTCATGTCGGACAGCGGGCGGCCCCTGCGGGCGCCGGGAAACACCAACGCGTCGCGCCGCACTCTTCCCCGCTCATCCAGCGCCAGGGGGCGCACCTCCTCCAGCAGGGCGATGGCCTCGGCGGCAAGCGGCACCTGGTGCGCCACGGCGGCCTTCATGCGCGTGGCCGGCAACGACCAGACGCTTCGGCCCAGATCCACTTCACCCCAGGTCATGCCCCGCACCATCCCGGATCGGGCCGCGGTGAGGATCAGGAACTGCAGCGCCAGCGGCGCCATCCCATGCCGCCGGCGGAGCGCCGCCATGAAGGCGGGCACCTGGCCATGATGCAGGGCGGGCAGGTGCTCGCCCTTGCCGATGCGCTCACGCTTGCGGCGCTTCATGATCCGGGGCGAGGGCAGCAACAGGCTGAGGTTGTCCCGCCATGCGGCCGGGTTGCCCGCAGTCTTTGGCCTCCAGCCGCGGCCCAGCGCCTGGGAGAAGACCTGCTCGATGCGCTGCCGCACGCAGGAGCTGGTTTCCGGCACGCGGCTCCACAGCGGCTTGAGCACGCCGAACACGTCGTCGGTGGTGATTTCCGCCATGTCGCGGGTACCCAGGCTGGGGAAGACGTAGGCCTCCAGCGAGCGCATCCATTGCGATGCATAGCGTGGGCCGCGGAAGGCGTCCTTGCGCGCCTCCAGCGTCGCCTCGGCGGCGTCCCGGAAGCTGCGCGACAGCGGGGCTGTGCGCGCCGCCTCGGCGGCCACCATCACGCCATTGAGTCGGTCCAATGTCCCCACGGCCGCAGGCCCCATGCGCGGCCTGATGGACGCCGGGCGACCACACCGCTATATTCTTCCAGATATAACGCCCCGGAGGGCCGCCCCTCATGCGCCTGCGCCGCCTGCTGCTCGCCCTTGCGCTGCTGGCCATCGCGCCCGCCGCCCGCGCGCAGGAGGTGACGGTCTTCGCCGCCGCCTCGCTCCAGGACGGGCTGCGCGCCCTGGCGACGCAATGGCAGGCCCGCGGCAACCCCGCGCCGCGCCTCACCTTCGCGGCATCCTCGGCCCTGGCCCGGCAGATCGGGCAGGGCGCGCCCGCCGACCTCTTCCTCTCCGCCGACGAGCCATGGATGGATTACGTGCAGGGGCGCGGCCTGCTGGCGGAGGGCACGCGCGCCTCGCCGTTGGGGAATGCGCTGGTGCTGGTGGCCCCGGCGGATTCGCCCGCGCAGGCCGTGCTGGCGCCCGGCATGGACCTGCTGCCCCTGCTGGGCGCGCAGGGCCGCCTCGCCACCGGAGACCCGGCGCATGTGCCGGCCGGCCGCTACGCCCAGGCGGCGCTGGAATGGATGGGGCAGTGGCAGCCCATCGCCCCGCGCCTGGCGCGGGCCGAGAATGTCCGCGCCGCGCTGCTGCTGGTGGAGCGCGGCGAGGCACCGCTGGGCATCGTCTATGCCACCGATGCGCAGGCCAGCCGCGGCGTGCGCGTGGTGGCCACCTTCCCGGCCGGCAGCCACCCGCCCGTCACCTACCCCTTCGCGCTGACGCGCCGCGGCGCGGCCAATCCCGCCGCGCGCGCCTTCCTGGACTTCGCCCGCGGGAGGGAGGCCGCGGAAACCTGGCGACGGCTGGGCTTCACCCTGGCGCAGTGACGGCACGGGCCCGGCCGCTGCCCGGGCCCGCGCTACGCGAGGCGCCGGTGGCCGCGCTGCCGCCCGGCC
>JBEQBS010000123.1:0-8460 GCA_041639675.1 Rubritepida sp.
GCGGCCGGCGCGGCGCTGGCGCGCGGCGAGGTGGACGCCGCCTGCGCCGCGCTGGACACGGAACTTGACCCGCCGGCGGACCTGCACGGCCCGCCGGCCATGAAGCGCCACCTGGCGAAGGTGCTGCTGCGCCGCGCCACGGGCACCCCCGCGACGGAGAAGGCGGCATGACCCCCATCACCCTGTCCGTGAATGGCGAGCGCGTGACGCGCCATGTCGAGGCCCGCCGCCACCTGGTGGACTTCCTGCGCCTCGACCTCGGTCTCACCGGCTCGCACCTGGGCTGCGAGCACGGCGTCTGCGGCGCCTGCACCGTGCGGGTGGATGGCGAGATCGTGCGCGGCTGCCTCGTCATGGCCGCCAGCCTGGACGGCGCCGTGGTCGAGACCATCGAGGGCATCACCGACAGCGGCGAGGCGGCGGCCCTGCAGGCGGCCTTCGTGGCGCGCAACGCCGCGCAATGCGGCTTCTGCACGCCGGGCATGGTGATGACGGCGGCCGACATCATCCGCCACCACCCCGATGCCACGCGGGCCGAGATCCGCGAGCACCTGTCGGGCAACTACTGCCGCTGCACCGGCTACCAGGCCATCGTGGATGCGGTCGAGGATACCCTGGACGCCAGCCGATGAACGAGATGAGCCCCGATTCCATCGGCCTGTCCCGCGCCGACCTGCCCAATTCCTACATCGGCCGCTCGGTGCCGCGGCCCAACGCCGCCAAGCTGGTGCAGGGCCGCGCCACCTATACCGACGACATCACCCTGCCGCGGATGCTCCATGCGGCCTTCCTGCGCTCGCCGCACCCGCATGCGCGCTTCACGGTGCGCGGGGTGGAGGCCGCGCGGCAGGTGCCGGGCGTGGTGCGCGTCTTCACCGGGGCCGACCTCGCGGATGCCTGCACCCCCTGGGTCGCCACGCTGGAGCACCTGAAGGGCATGAAGTCCGCCCCGCAGCGCCCGCTGCCGCTGGACCGCGCCACCTGGCAGGGCGAGGCGGTGGCGGCCGTGCTGGCCGACACCCGCGCCGCCGCCGAGGATGGCGTAGCGGCGCTGGAGGTGGAGTGGGAGCCGCTGCCGGCGCAGACCGACATGGAGACGGCGCTGGAACCGGGCGCCGTGGTGATCCACCCGGAACTCGGCGACAACCTGGTGTTCCGCCGCACCGCCATCCATGGCGACGTGGAGGCGGCCTTCGCCACGGCGCACCGCGTGGTGGAGGCGCGCTTCGTCACCGGCCGCCACACGGGCGTGACGCTGGAGGGCCGCTCCATCCTGGCGGACTTCAACCGCGCCGAGGGCACGCTGACGGTGCACCATGCCACCCAGGCGCCGCACATGATCCAGGAGGTGCTGGCCCAGCATCTCGGCCTGCCGCCGCACAAGGTGCGGGTGGTGTGCAAGGACGTGGGCGGCTCCTTCGGCATCAAGGTGCATGTCTATCCGGACGAGGTGGCGGTGGCCGCCATGTCGGTGCTGCTGGGCCGGCCGGTGAAGTTCGTTGCCGACCGCTTCGAGAGTTTTTCCTCCGATATCCACGCGCGCGACCACCGCATCGCGGCGCGCATCGCGGTGGCGCAGGACGGCACCATCATCGGCTTCGACGTGGACGACCTGACGGGCATCGGCCCCTATTCGGTCTATCCGCGCACCAGCGCGGTCGAGGGCAACCAGGTGGTGAACCTCTGCGGTGGGCCCTACCGCTTCGATCACTACCGCTGCACCACCACGGTGGTGCTGCAGAACAAGGCGCCCACCTGCCAGTACCGCGCCGTCGGCCACCCCATCGCCACGGCGGTGACGGAAGGGCTGGTGGACCTCGCCGCCGAGGCGCTGGGGATGGACCCCGTCGCCATCCGGCGGAAGAACCTGATCGCCGACGACGCCTATCCCACCACCTCCCCGGCCGGGATGCGCTTCGAGGGGCTGTCGCACCAGGCCAGCCTGGCGAAGCTGCTGGAGATGGTGCCGGTGGAGCGCCTCCGCGCCGACCAGGCGGAGGCCCGCAAGCGCGGCGTGCATCGCGGCCTGGGCTTCGCCTCCTTCATCGAGCTGACCAACCCCTCGCCCTTCATGTACGGCATCGGCGGCGCGCGCATCTCCGCGCAGGATGGCTGCACGGTGCGGATGGACCCGGATGGCTCCATCGTGGCGGCGAGCGGCGTGACGGAGCAGGGCCAGGGCACCGAGGCCATCCTGGCGCAGATCGTCGCGCACGGCGTCGGCGTGCCGGTGGAGCGCGTGCGCGTGGTGACGGGCGACACGCTCGCCACCCCCTATGGCGGCGGCACCTGGGCCTGCCGCGGCGCCGGCATCGGCGGTGAGGCGGCGCTGCAGGGTGCGCTCGCGCTCAAGGCGCAGATCCTGGAGGTGGCCGGCGCCATGCTCCAGGCGCGCCCGGATGCGCTGGACGTGGTGATGGGCGAGGTGGTGGACCGCGCCACCGGCACGCCGCGCATGGCCTTGGGTGAGCTTGGCCGCATCCTCTACTTCCGCGGCGACACGTTGCCGAAGGAGCTGCCGCGCGAGCTGGTGCAGACGCGCCACTTCATCACCAAGGAGTTCCCCTTCGCCTTCACCAACGGCATCCAGGCGAGCTGGGTGGAGGTGGACCCTGACACGGGCATGGTGAAACTGCTGGAGCATTGGTGCGTGGAGGATTGCGGCCGCGTCATCAATCCGCTGCTGGTGGACGAGCAGGTGAAGGGTGGCATCGTCCAGGGCATCGGCGGCGCGCTCTACGAGCACTGCGTCTATGACGAGCAGGGCAACCTGCTGACCACGACCATGGCCGACTACCTGGTGCCCATGGCCGCCGAGATGCCGGAGATGCATGTCGGCCACGTCGAGACGCCGACGCGCGAATCCCTGCTGGGCGCCAAGGGCGCGGGCGAGGCCGGCACGGCCGGCGCGCCGGCCGCCATCATGAACGCCATCAACGACGCGCTGCGCCCCCTGGGCGCGCGCGTGACCGAGCAGCCCTTCACCCCCGCGCGCATCCTGGCCGCGCTGGGCCGCATCTGAACCAAGGGAGGACACGACCAATGAGCACGCATCGCCGCAGCCTGATCCTGGGCGCCTCGTCGCTGCCCCTCGTCGCCTACCACGCCAAGGCGCAATCGGCGCTGAACCTCACCATCGCCAGCTCCCACCCGGTGGCCAACTTCTGGGTGGCGATGATGAAGAACAGCTTCCAGCCGGAGGTGGACAAGCACCTGCGCGACAACGGCAACACGCATCGCATCAACTGGCGCGAGGCCTATGGCGGCACCCTGTATCGCTTCCAGGACACGATGGAGGCGGTGCGCGACAACATCACCGACATCGGCTATGTCGGCACGCTGTGGGAGGGCAGCACCATGCCCCTCCAGAACGTCACCTACTTCACCCCCTTCGCCACCGGCGACCATGGGCTGGTGGCCAATGCCTTCGAGCGCCTGAACGAAAGCCAGCCCGCCATCCGGCAGAACTGGTCCTCGCTCAACATGGTGCCGCTGAGCAGCTACATCACCGACACCTACCACATCTGGTCCAACTTCCCCGTCCGCACGCTGGACGACCTGCGCAACCGCAAGATCAGCGCGCCGGGCACCAGCGCCAACTGGCTGCAGGGGACGGGCGCGACGCCGGTGGATGGCGCGCTCACCACCTACTACACCGACATCCAGACGGGCGTGTCCGAAGGCGCGCTGAGCTTCTTCGTCGGCATCCTGCCCACCCGCGTGCACGAGGTGGCGCGCTTCATCACCAAGTGCGACGTGGGCGCCATGTATGTCGGCGGCATCGCCGCCAACCGCCAGCGCTTCGAACGCTGGCCGGAGAACGTGCGCCGCGCGATGACGGCCGGCGGCAAGGCGGCGACGGCCGCCCACATCGCCGACGTGTCCGCCCGCATCAGCACGGCGGAGGCCGAGATGGTGCGCCAGGGCGCGCAGGTCTCCACCCTGCCGGCCGCCGAGCGCGAGCGCTGGATCAGGGGCCTGCCCAACCTGGCGCGCACCTGGGCCGACAGCTCCGGCCCCGCGGCGCGCGACGTGCTGGCCGCCTACTTCGCCGCGGTGCGCGAGGCCGGCGGCCGTCCGGGCCGCGACTGGGACCACGAGCTGGCGGCCTGAGCGATGGCCGATGACGTGAACCTGGCGGCGCTGGAGCACACCGCGCCGCCGCAGCCATCAGACCCGGTCCGGGCCGTGCTGGACGCGCTCGCCGCCATCGGCACGGCCTGGACCTTCGCGCTGATGCTGCTGATCTGCGCCGACGTCATCGGCCGGTCCTTCCTCAACGCGCCCATCACCGGCGTGGCCGAGATCGCGGCCCATTCGGTGGTGGGCATCGTCTTCCTGCAGATCGGCGCCACCATCCACGGCCGGCGGATGACGCGCGCCGACTTCCTGCTGGAGCGCATCCACCGCGCCGCCCCCGGCCTGGGCCGCGCGATGGAGGCGGCCTTCTGCCTGATCGGCGCCGCCGTGATGGCCTTCATCGCGCAATCCGCCTGGCCGGGCATGTGGAACAGCCTGGCGCTGCGCGAGTTCTTCGGCGTGCAGGGCCTGTTCACCGTGCCCACCTGGCCCTTCCGCGCGCTGATCGTGCTGGGCGGCCTGGCGGGTGCGGTCGCCTACCTGGTGCTGTGCTGGCATGAGCTGCGCGGGAGGCGCGCCTGATGGACGACGTGACGCTGGGCTTCACGCTGATCGGCGCGATGGTGGCCCTCATCATCATCGGCCTGCCCATCGGCATCACGCTGATCGGCACCGGCGCCATCGGCGTCTGGCTGATCCGCGACAACCCGGACCTGGCCTTCCGCTTCACCGCGCTCTCCACCTATTCCGGCATCCAGGACTACCTCTTCGCCACCATCCCGCTTTTCGTCCTGATGGGGCTGCTGGTCAGCATCTCCAATGTGGGCCGCGACACCTTCGAGGTCGCGGCCGCCCTTCTGCGCCGGCTGCGCGGCGGCTTGGGCATCGCCACGGTGGGCGCGAACGCGGTCTTCGCCGCCGTCACCGGCGTGTCCATCGCCTCGGCGGCGGTGTTCACCAAGGTCGCGGTGCCGGAGATGGTGCGCCATGGCTACACCATGCGCTTCGCCGCCGGCACGGTGGCGGGCTCCTCCATCCTGGGCATGCTTATCCCGCCCTCGCTGCTGATGATCGTCTATGGCGTGCTGGCCGAGGTCTCGATCGGCGCGATGTTCATCGCGGGCGTCATCCCTGGCGTCATCATCGCCCTGGGCTTCGGCGTGATGATCTGGACCTATGCGCGCTTCTTCCCGCACCGGATCATGCAGGCCACGCCGCCGCCGATGCTGAGCGACCGCCCGCTGACCGGCGGCGAGATGGCGTCCAAGTCGGTGCCGATCCTGCTGCTGGTCGCGCTCATCCTCGGCGGGCTCTACACCGGCTTCTTCACGCCCACGGAAGCGGGTGCGGTGGGCGCGGCGGGCGCGCTGGTGATCGCCCTCGCGCGCCGGCAACTCGGCTGGGGCAAGCTGTGGCGCGTGCTGAAGGAGACGGGGCTGGTCTCGGCCTCCATCCTGTTCCTGCTGGTCGCGGCGGGGCTGTATTCGCGCATGCTCTCCATGGCCGGCGTGCCGCAGGCGATCGGCGACGCGGTGGAGCATCTGGGCCTGGGCCCCTACGGCTTCCTGGCGGCCTTCGTGGTCATCATCCTGCTGATGGGGATGATCCTGGACAGCACCTCCATCCTGCTCATCATGGTGCCGATCGGCGCGCCCATCGCGACCGCGATGGGGTTCGACCTGATCCACTTCGGCATCGTCACCATCATCGCGGTCGAGATGGGGCTGCTGACGCCGCCCTTCGGCATCAGCGTCTTCACCGTGAAGGCGACATTGGCCGACCCGAAGGTGGGCATCGAAACCATCTTCGCCGGCGCCTTGCCCTTCGTGGCGGTGATGGGCGCGGCGCTGCTCGCCATCGCGCTGGTGCCGTGGCTTTCCACCGCGCTGGTCAGGTGAGGGGGGCGAGCGCGAAGTCGTAGCGCAGGGCGCGCAGGCCATCGGCGTCGCGCACCCATTCGCGCACCAGCGCATCCTTGACGCCGAACACCGCGTCGCTGTCCAGGTACGGATCGCCGGCGGCGAAGACATGCGTCACCAGCGTGCGGTGGCCCGGCGCGCTGACCAGGAAATGGACGTGGGCAGGCCGCATCGGGTGGCGGCCCGTCGCTTCCAGCATCGCGCCGACCGGGCCGTCGGTCGGCACCGGATAGGCGGTGGGGGCGATGGTGGTGAAGTGGAACCGCCCTTCGGCATCCGTGCGGAAGCGCGCGCGCAGCTCCGGCGGCTCGCCGCCATGCTGCACGTCGTAAAGGCCATCGGCGTCGGAGTGCCAGATGTCCAGCTCCGCGCCCGGCAGCGGCGTGCCGTCGGCGCTGGTGACGCGCCCTTCCACCCGCATCGGCTCCCCCGCCGCGCCGGCCGCGAGCGTGGCGCCCAGCGGCTTCTCGGCGGCGCCCTGCACGTGGAAGGGGCCGAGCACGGTGGAAGGCGTGGCGCCCGCCGGCAGGCGATTGTTGATGGCGTCCACCAGCATGGAGACGCCCAGCGTGTCGGAGAGCAGGATGAATTCCTGCCGCTTGTCGTCGCACATCTGCCCGGTGGCAGTGAGGAAGGCGATGGCGGCCTCCCACTCGGCCATGGTGGGCTCCACTTCGCGCACGAAGCCGTGCAGGTGGCGCACCAGGGCCTGCATCACCTGGCGCAGCCGCGGGTCCGGCGTGGCGGCGAAGCGCGCCAGCACGGCCGCGGTGATGGTGGTCTCGTCGAAGTCGCGCATCGGCGTGTCCCTCCGGTTCCTTGCCGGGGAGGATGGCCGATGCGCGGGGCCCTGGCTACACGATGGCCGGCGCGCGTTCCGCCGCCGCCCTGTGCCACGCCTCGGCCGCATCCTCGTCGAACAGCTCGGCCAGCTTCTTCATCATGGTGCCGCCCAGCTCCTCCGCATCCACGATCGTCACCGCGCGCCGGTAGTAGCGCGTGACGTCGTGGCCGATGCCGATGGCGATCAGCTCCACCGCCCCGCGCCCCTCGATCTCCTTGATCTGCTCGCGCAGGTGGCGCTCCAGGTAGTTGCCGGGGTTCACGGACAGCGTCGAATCATCCACCGGCGCGCCGTCGCTGATGACCATGAGGATGCGCCGGTGCTCCGTGCGCGCCAGCAGGCGCTTGTAGGCCCAGGCCAGCGCCTCGCCGTCAATGTTCTCCTTCAGCAGCCCCTCGCGCAGCATCAGCCCCATGGCACGGCGCGAGCGGCGCCATGGCGCGTCGGCCGCCTTGTACACGATGTGGCGCAGGTCGTTCAGCCGGCCGGGGTTGCGCGGCTTGCCCTCCTGCACCCAGCGCTCGCGCGACTGGCCGCCCTTCCAGGCGCGGGTGGTGAAGCCCAGGATCTCCGTCTTCACCGCGCAGCGCTCCAGCGTGCGGGCCAGGATGTCGGCGCACATCGCCGCCACGGTGATGGGCCGGCCGCGCATGGAGCCGCTGTTGTCAATCAGCAGCGTCACCACCGTGTCGCGGAAATCGGCGTCGCGCTCGCGCTTGTAGGACAGCGCGTACATCGGGTTGGTGACGACGCGGGTGAGGCGCGCCACGTCCAGCAGCCCTTCCTCCAGGTCGAACTCCCAGGCGCGCTGCTGCTGCGCCATCAGCCGCCTTTGCAGCCGGTTCGCCAGCTTGGAGACGACGCCCTGGAGGTGCTGGAGCTGCTGGTCGAGCTGCTGGCGCAGCCGCGTCAGCTCATCGGGATCGCAGAGGTCCTCGGCCTCGACGATCTCGTCGAACTGGCTGACGAAGGCGCGGTAGCGGCTGGCGTCGTCGGATTGCGGGACTTCCTTGCGGGCCTGGGGGCCGCCGGGCTTCTCGTCGCCCTCGGCGGCCGCGCCATCCTCCTCGGATTCCTGGGCCTCCTCGTCGGCGGCCTCGCCCTCCATGGTCTCGGGCTCGGCGCCCTGCATGGATTCCTGGTCCTGGCTCTGCGCCTCGCCGGCGCTGGCCTGCTGCTCCTGCGCCTGGTCCTCGCCGCCCTCGTCGCCATCCTCGTCCTGGTCGGCCTCGCTCTCCACCTCGGCTTCCGCCAGGTCGAGCGCGGTGAGCAGCTTGCGGGCGGCGCGGGCGAAGGCGTCCTGGTCGTCGGTGGCGCCGGCCAGCTCGGCCATGGCGGCCTCGGCATTGGCGTCCAGGCTGCCCTGCCACATCTCCAGCACGCGCTGGGCGGCGGCGGGCGGCGCCTCGCCGCTGATGCGCGAGCGCGCCATCAGGGCCAGCGCCGCGTGCAGCGGCAGCTGGTCCTTGCGCGTCATGCGGTCGTAGCCCTCGCTCTCCGCCTCGTCGGCGAGGCGCGCGCGCAGGTTGGCGGCGACGCCGGCCATGTGGCGGCTGCCCACCGCCTGCACGCGCACATCCTCCAGCGCGTCGAACACCTCGCGCGCCTCGCGGCGGG
>JBEQBS010000124.1:0-8494 GCA_041639675.1 Rubritepida sp.
CGCCGCCCATCGGCCAGGGCCCGCGTGGCCGAGGTCACGGCCGCCAGGGGCCGGGTGATGCCGCGGGCCAGGGCGGTGGCCAGCGCGCCGGCCAGCGCGGCCAGCAGCGCCGCCAGCGTGAGCTCGGTGATCCAGGCGCGACGGATGGCGGCCTGGAGGTCGTCCACATAGACGCCCGTGCCGACGACCCAGCCCCAGGGCTCGAAGAGGCGGACGAAGGAGAGCTTGTCCACCGGCTGCTGCGCGCCGGGCCGCGGCCACTGGTAGGCCACCAGCGCGCCGGCGGGATGGGCGCGCGCCTCCTCGGCGAAGCGGCGGAACAGCGGCACGCCGTTGGGGTCGCGCATGGCGCCGGCGTCCTGCCCGTCCAGCTCGGGGCGGATGGGGTGCATGACGATGCGCGGCGCCAGGTCGTTCACCCACACGTATTCGGTGCCCTGGTAGCGCAGGGCGCGCAGGGCGGAGAGGGCGGCAGCCTTCGCCTCGGCCTCGCCGACCCGGCCGGCGCGCACTTCCGCTTCCTGCGCGGCGATGATGGAGAGCGACGCCTCCACCATCCCGCGCAGCAGCGCCGCCCGGTCCTCGCGCATCTGCGCCGTGCGGCCGGACAGGTTGAGCAGCGCCAGGCCGAAGAGGCCGAGCAGCGACACGCCCGTGATGAGATGGATCCGCCAGGCGATGGGCAGTCGTGTCACTCCGCGCTCCTCGGTGTTTTGTTGCGAGGAGGATATGGATGGCGGGGTGAAGGAAGGGTGAAGGCCGGAAATGAGCCCGCAGGGATTCGAACCCTGGACCCCATGATTAAAAGTCACGTGCTCTACCGGCTGAGCTACGGGCTCGCGCTGCGCGCGGTGGCGTTCCACCGCGCGCAGGCATTCACGTCAAGTGTCGGCCAGCACCCGCATGCGGATCAGCCGGTCCGGCGTGCGCGGCGGCTCGCCGCGGGCGATGCGGTCCACCCGCTCCATCCCCGCCGTCACCTGGCCCCAGATGGTGTACTGGTTGTTCAGGAAGTCGCCCGGCGCGAACATGATGAAGAACTGGCTGTTGGCGCTGTTCGGGTTCTGGCTGCGCGCCATGCCGCAGGTGCCGCGCAGGAAGCGCGCGCGCGAGGCCGGGACGAACTCGGCCGGGATGTCGGCATAGCCGCGGTCGCGGAATCCGCCGGTGCCGGTGCCCGTGGGATCGCCGCCCTGGGCCATGAAGCCCTCGATCACGCGGTGGAAGGGCGTGCCGTCATACAGGCCCGCGCGCGTCAGCACCTTGATGCGCTCCACATGGCGCGGCGCCAGGTCGGGGCGCAGCTGGATGGTCACGTCGCCATCCTTCAGCGTCATCACCAGCGTGTTCTCGCGGTCGGGCGCGCCCTGCGCCTCCGCCTCGGGGGTTTCGGACATAAGGGCTCCCATCATCGTCGTTGCGGCAAGAAGCGTGCGGCGTTGCATCGGTTCGTGCTCCGGGGTTGAAGGTCTCAGCGGCCCAGCTTGGCCAGGGTGCGCTCCAGGGTCAGCGGCGGCACGAAGCTGGAAATGTCGCCGCCGAGCTGCGCGATCTCCTTCACGAAGCGCGAGGAGATGAAGTGGTTGCGCTCGCTGGCCATCAGGAACACCGTCTCGACCGCGCTGTCCAGCCGGGCGTTCATCCCGGCCATCTGGAACTCGTAGTCGAAGTCGGTCACGGCGCGCAGCCCGCGCACGATCATCTGCGCGCCGCATTCCTTCGCGAAGCCCACCAGCAGCCCGGTGAAGGGCCGCGCCTCGATCACGCAGCCGGTGCGCGCCGCGATCTCGCGCGTCTCGGCCTCGACGATCTCCACCCGCTCCTCCAGCGGGAAGAGCGGCCCCTTGCCGGTGTTGATGGCCACGCCGATCACCAGCCGGTCCACCAGCCGCGCCGCGCGGGCGATCACGTCCAGGTGGCCGTTGGTCGCCGGGTCGAAGGTGCCCGGATACAGCGCCGTGCGGGTGCTCATGCCTCCGCCTCCTCGTCATCCTCGATGACGGGGAAGCAGGAGGTGACGCGCTCGGCCTCGTCGAGGCGCATCAGCATCACGCCCTGGGTGCCGCGGCCGGTGCGGCGCACGCTGCCCGCCTCGAAGCGGATGGCCTGGCCGGCATCGGTCATCAGCATCACGTGGTCGCCGGGGGTGACGGTGAAGTTCGCCACCACCTCGCCCCCGCGCCGGCCGCCGGCCAGCGTGATGTTGCCGATGCCCTGCCCACCGCGCCCGCTGACGCGATACTCATAGGCGGAGGAACGCTTGCCGAAGCCACGGTCGGTGACGGTGAGGATGACCTGCTCCATCGCCTCCAGCTCGGCGAAGCGCTCGGCGCTCAGCGTCACCTCGGCAACCGGCTCCTCGTCGGTTTCCGCGGCCTCCTCGCCGGTGGCGGCGCGCTTGGCCTTCAGGAAGGCGGCGCGCTCCTCCACGCTGGCCTCGACATGGCGCAGCACGGCGAGGCCGATCACCACGTCATCCCCCAGCAGCCGGATGCCGCGCACGCCCGAGCTGTCGCGCCCGGCGAAGACGCGCAGCACCTCGTCGGTGGCCTGGAAGCGGATGGCGCGGCCGTTGCGGGTGGCCAGCAGAACGTCGTCGCCCTCGCGGCAGGTGGCGACGCCGATCAGCGCATCCCCCTCATCCAGCTTCATGGCGATGAGGCCCGAGGCGCGCACGTTGCGGAAGTCTCCCAGCCGGTTGCGCCGCACATTGCCCTGCCGGGTGGCGAAGACCAGGTGCAGCGCATCCCACAGGGATTCATCCTGCGGCAGCGGCAGCACGGCGGTCACGCTCTCGCCATCCGCCAGGTTCAGCACCTGCCGCAGCGAGCGCCCCTTGCCGCCGGTGCCGCCCTCCGGCAGCTGCCAGACCTTCTCGCGGAACACCAGGCCGCGGTCGGTGAAGAACAGCACCCACTGGTGCGTGTGCCCGATGAAGGAGCGCACCACCACGTCATCCGCGCGCGTCGAGGCGGCGGAACGCCCCTTGCCGCCGCGCCCCTGGGAGCGGAACACGTCCAGCGCCGTGCGCTTCACGTAGCCATCGCGCGTCAGCGTCACCACCATGGTCGCGGGCGCGATCAGGCTCTCGTCGTCAATGTCGCCCAGCTGGTCGCTGATGCGCGTCAGGCGCGGGCTGGCGAGCGTGGCGCGGACGGCGCGCAGCTCCTCGGCCATCACCTCCATGCGGCGCACATGGCTGCCCAGGATTTCCAGCAGCTCCTGGATCACCGCGCCGAACTGGCGCAGCTCGGCGTCAATCTTCTCGCGCTCCAGCCCGGTGAGGCGCTGGAGGCGCAGGTCGAGGATGCCGCGGGCCTGCGCCTCGGTCAGGCGCATGGTGCCGGCCGCGCTCAGCTCGTTGCCCTCATCCTGCACCAGCGCCACCAGCGGCGCCACGTCGGCGGCCGGCCAGTCGCGCGCCATCAGCGCCACGCGGGCGGCGGCGGCGTCCGGGCTTTCGCGGATGAGGCGGATCACCTCGTCAATATTGGCCACCGCGATGGCGAGGCCCACCAGGTTGTGCGCCTTGCGCCGCGCCTCGGCCAGGCGGAAGCGGGAGCGGCGCTCGATCACCTCCTCGCGGAAGCCGATGAAGGCCAGCAGCGCGTCGCGCAGCCCCATCTGCTGCGGGCGGCCCTTGTGCAAGGCCAGGAAGTTGACGGGGAAGGAGATCTGCAGCTGCGTCATGCGGTAGAGCTGGTTCAGCACCACCTCCGCATTCGCCTCCTTCCTCACCTCGATCACCACGCGCAGGCCCGAGCGGTCGCTCTCGTCGCGCAGGTCGCTGATGCCCTCGATGGCCTTCGCGCGCACGAGTTCCGCGATCTTCTCGATCAGCGTCGCCTTGTTCACCTGATAGGGGATCTCGGAGACGATGATCGCCTGTCGGCCGCCCTTCATCTCCTCGATCTCGCAGGCGGCGCGCAGCGGGATGGAGCCGCGCCCGGTCTCGAAGGCGGACTTCACGCCGGCCCGGCCGAGGATGATGCCGCCCGTCGGGAAGTCCGGCGCCGGGATGATCTCCATCAGCTCGGCCAGCGTGGTCGCCGGCTCGGCGATCAGCTTCAGCGTGGCGTCAATCACCTCGCCCGGGTTGTGGGTGGGGATGTTGGTCGCCATGCCCACGGCGATGCCGCCGGCGCCGTTGACCAGCAGGTTCGGGAAGGCGGCCGGCAGCACGCGCGGCTCATTGGCGCTCTCGTCATAGTTGGGGACGAAGTCTACCGTGTCCTCCTCGATGCCCTCCAGCAGGGCGGCCGCGGACTTGGCCAGGCGCACCTCGGTGTAGCGCATGGCCGCCGGCGGGTCGCCGTCCATCGAGCCGAAATTGCCCTGCCCATCCACCAGCGGCACGCGCATGGAGAAGGGCTGCGCCATGCGCACCATGGCCTCGTAGATCGCGCTGTCGCCATGCGGGTGGTACTTGCCCATCACGTCGCCGACCACGCGGGCCGACTTGCGGTGCGGCTTGTCGGCCACGTAGCCGCTCTCGTGCATCGCATACAGGATGCGGCGGTGCACCGGCTTCAGCCCGTCGCGCACGTCGGGCAGCGCGCGGGAGACGATGACGCTCATCGCGTAGTCGAGGAAGGAGCGCCGCATCTCCTGCTCCACCGCGATGGGCGCGGTGTCGGGCGGCGTGGTCGGGTCGGTCAAGGCTCAGGTGTTCCGATCAGAACGGGATGTCGTCGTCGAGGTCGGCCTTCTTGGCGCCGGAATCCCAGGAGCCGGAGCGGCCGCCGCCGGAGGAGGAGGAGCCGCGCGAGCCGCCGCCATAGCCGCCCCCGCCGCCGGAGGAGCGGCCGCCAGAGTAGCCGCCGCCCTCGCCCATGTCATCGCCGCCCGAGGAGGCGCCGCCGCGGCCGCCGACCAGCGCCAGCTCGCCGCGGTACTGCCGCAGCACGATCTCGGTGGTGTACTTGTCCTGGCCGTCCTGGCCCTGCCACTTGCGGGTCTCAAGCTGGCCCTCGATGTACACCTCGCTGCCCTTCCTCAGGTAGCGCTCGGCGATCTCGCCCAGCTTCTCGTTGAAGATGGCGACCGCGTGCCACTCGGTGCGCTCCTGCTGGTTGCCCTCGCGGTCCTTGTAGCGCTCGGAGGTGGCGATGCGCAGGTTCACCACCTTGCCGCCATTCTGGAAGTTGCGCACCTCGGGGTCCTTCCCCAGGCGGCCCAGGATGATCACCTTGTTGACGCCGGCCATCGCACACACATCCTCGAAATCGTGGGGCCGGTCATACCCGAAAACCCCTTGGACACCCACCCCATATGGTGCTTGAAGGGCAAGAACGCAACGCGAACTTGCCCACCGCCGGAGCCATTTTTCCATGCCGCGCGACGCCGCCGAACTTGCCAATGCCTCCGGGTTGATCCGCATCCGCGGCGCACGGCAGCACAACCTCAAATCCGTGGATCTCGACCTGCCGCGCGGCAAGCTGGTGGTGCTCACCGGCCTGTCCGGCTCGGGCAAGTCGTCGCTCGCCTTCGACACCATCTACGCCGAGGGCCAGCGCCGCTACGTCGAATCGCTCTCCGCCTATGCGCGCCAGTTCCTGCAGCTCATGCAGAAGCCCGACGTGGACAGCATCGAGGGCCTCTCGCCCGCCATCTCCATCGAGCAGAAGACCACCTCGCACAACCCGCGCTCCACCGTGGGCACGGTGACGGAAATCCACGACTACATGCGCCTGCTCTGGGCGCGTGTCGGCGTGCCCTACAGCCCCGCCACGGGCGAGCCGATCGAGGCGCAGAGCGTCTCCCAGATGGTGGACCGCGTGCTGGCCATGCCCGAGGGCACGCGGCTGCTCATCCTCGCCCCCGTCATCCGCGGCAAGAAGGGCGAGTACCGCAAGGAGCTGGCCGAATACCAGCGCCGCGGCTTCGAGCGCGTGAAGGTCAACGGCACGCTCCACCGCATCGAGGAGGCGCCCAAGCTCGACAAGAAGCTCAAGCACGACATCGAGGTGGTGGTGGACCGCGTGGTGGTCCGCCCCGACATCGCCCAGCGCCTGGCCGACAGCTTCGAGACCGCGCTGGGCCTGGCCGACGGCATCGCCTATGCCGAGGAAGCCGACAGCGGCGCCCGCACGGTCTTCTCCCAGAAATTCGCCTGCCCGGTGTCTGGCTTCTCCATCGAGGAGATCGAGCCGCGGCTCTTCTCCTTCAACTCGCCGCAGGGCGCCTGCCCCGCCTGCGACGGGCTGGGCACCGAAAGCTTCTTCGACCCCGCCCTGGTCGTGCCGCAGGAGGGCCTGTCGCTGAAGGAAGGCGCCATCGCCCCCTGGGCCGGCAACGCCTCCAGTGCCTATTACGACCAGACCCTGGCGAGCCTCGCCCGCCACCTGAAGGTCAGCGCCGAGAAGCCCTGGGACGAGCTGCCGGCCGAGGCGCGCCAGGCCATCCTGCACGGCACCGGCACCACCCCCGTCACGCTGCGCTACAAGGACGGGCTGCGCGCCTATGAGGTGGAGAAGCCCTTCGAGGGCGTGATCCGCAACCTGGAGCGCCGCTTCAAGGAAACCGACAACCCCTGGGTGCGCGAGGACCTGTCGCGCTACCAGGCGGAGAAGCCTTGCCATGCCTGCGCCGGCTTCCGCCTCAAGCCGCAATCGCTGGCGGTGAAGATCGCCGGGCAGCACATCGGCGAGGCTTCGGCGCTCTCCATCCGCAAGGCGCGCGACTGGTTCGGCACCGTCAATGCCAGCCTCACCCCGCAGCGCCAGGAGATCGCGCGCCGCATCCTGCGCGAGATCGAGGACCGCTTGCAGTTCCTGGTGGATGTGGGGCTGGACTACCTCTCGCTCGCCCGTTCCTCCGCCACGCTCAGCGGCGGCGAATCCCAGCGCATCCGCCTCGCCTCGCAGATCGGCTCCGGCCTCACTGGCGTGCTCTACGTGCTGGACGAGCCCTCCATCGGCCTGCACCAGCGCGACAACGAGCGCCTGCTGGTGACGCTGCGCCGCCTGCGCGACCTCGGCAACTCCGTGCTGGTGGTGGAGCATGACGAGGACGCCATCCGCACCGCCGACTGGCTGGTGGATATCGGCCCCGGCGCCGGCGCGCATGGCGGCACCGTGGTCAGCCAGGGCACGCCGCAGCACGTGATGGACGACCCGAAATCGCTGACCGGCGACTACCTCTCCGGCCGGCGCGAGATCCCGATGCCGGAGCAGCGCCGCAAGCCCGACGCCAAGCGGCTGATCCGCGTCGTCGGCGCCACCGGCAACAACCTGAAGGACGTGACGGCGGAGTTCCCGCTGGGCACCTTCACCGCGGTGGCCGGCGTCTCCGGCGGCGGCAAGTCCACCCTGGTGATCGAGACGCTGTTCAACGGCCTCTCGCGCCGCCTGATGGGCGCCTCCGTCGTGCCCGCCCCGCACCAGCGCATCGAGGGGCTGGAGCATGTGGACAAGGTGATTGACATTGACCAGTCGCCGATCGGCCGCACGCCGCGCTCCAACCCGGCCACCTACACCGGGCTGTTCGCGCCCATCCGCGACTGGTTCGCCGAGCTGCCGGAATCCCGCGCTCGGGGCTACAAGTCCGGCCGCTTCTCCTTCAACGTGAAGGGCGGCCGCTGCGAGGGCTGCCAGGGCGACGGCGTCATCAAGATCGAGATGCACTTCCTGCCCGATGTCTACGTCACCTGCGACGCCTGCAAGGGCAAGCGCTACAACCGCGAGACGCTGGATGTGCGCTTCCGCGGCAAGTCCATCAGCGACGTGCTGGACATGACGGTGAGCGAGGGGCGCGAGTTCTTCGCCGCCGTCCCCTCCATCCACGACAAGCTGCGCACGCTGGAGGAGGTGGGGCTGGGCTACATCCACCTCGGCCAGCAGGCGACGACGCTGAGCGGCGGCGAGGCGCAGCGCATCAAGCTGGCGAAGGAGCTGAGCCGCCGCGCGACGGGCCGCACCCTCTACATCCTCGACGAGCCGACGACGGGCCTGCACTTCGAGGATGTGCGCAAGCTGCTGGAGGTGCTGCACGCCCTGGTGAAGGGCGGCAACACCGTCATCGTCATCGAGCACAACCTGGAGGTCATCAAGACCGCCGACCACGTGCTCGACCTCGGCCCGGAGGGCGGCGAGGGCGGCGGGCGCATCGTAGCCCAGGGCACGCCGGAGGAGATCGCGGCGAACCCGGAAAGCCACACCGGCCGCTTCCTCAGGCCCATCCTGGAGCGGCACGCGCCGGTGAAGACGGCGAAGCGCAAGCGCGCCTAGATCATGGTCCGCAGACGCGGATCATGCTCTAGCCTTTGGTGAGAGGACGATTCACCGCTTTGATGATTCCATCAAAGCGGATCGTGCTCTAGGCGGTCGCCGGCCGCACGCCCATGGCCACCGTGCGCTCGTCCATGCGCGCCTGGTAGGTGATGCCCCGCCGCGTGGCCCAGGTGTGGTTCAGCTGCACCAGCGGCATGATCGGCGCCTCGCGCGCCACCCAGCCGACCAGGGCCTGCAGCGCGCGCTCGCGCTGCGCGTCGTCG
>JBEQBS010000125.1:0-8486 GCA_041639675.1 Rubritepida sp.
GTCAGCACGCGGGCGCGGTTGGCGTGGTCCGCCAGGCCGGCGGCCAGCCGCGCCAGATGCGGGTTGCCGGCGGCGGCCAGCAGCGCGTCGTGGAAGCGGCCATCGGCGGCGGCCCAGCCCACCAGGTCCTCGCCGGCCAGGGCCGCTCGCATCGCCTCCGTCTCCGCCTCCATGCGCTCGGCCCAGGTGGCGCGGGCGGGTTGGCGCGCGGCCGCCATCGCCGCCGCGCCCTCCAGCGCCACCAGGACGGCGTAGATGTCGCGCATGTCCTCGGCCGAGACCGGGCGGATGCGGATGCCGCGCCGCGCGCGGATCTCCACCCAGCCTTCCTGCTGCAACCGCAGCAGCGCCTCGCGCACCGGCGTGCGGGAGACGCCCAGGCGCTCGGCCAGCTCGCTTTCCGTCACCACCTCGCCCGGCAGCAAGGCCGCCGCGATCACCTGCGCGCGCAGCGCCTGGTGCACCGCCTCGGCGCGGCTGGTCTCCCTGTCCTCCATCGCCGGCCACCATAGGGGTGCGCGGCGCAACCAAGGAACCCCATCATGCGCACCCATCGCATCGCGGCCATCGGCGGCGACGGCATCGGCAACGAGGTCATTCCCGCCGGGCTGGAGGTCCTCCGCGCCGTGCAGGAGCGCCAGGGCGACTTCACGCTGGACGTGACCGACTTCCCCTGGGGCAGCGACTTCTACCGCGCCACCGGGCGCATGATGCCCGAGGACGGGCTCGAGACGCTGAAGGGCTTCGACGCCATCTACTTCGGCGCCGTGGGCGACCCGCATCTGCCCGACGCGCTCACCCTCTGGGGCCTGCGGCTGAAGATCTGCCAGGGCTTCGACCAGTACGCCAACATCCGCCCCACCCGCGTCCTGCCCGGCCTGCAATCCCCGCTGCGCGGCGTCGAGGCCGGGCAGATTGACTGGGTGATCGTGCGCGAGAACTCGGAGGGCGAATATGCCGGCCATGGCGGCCGCGCCCACCAGGGCCATTCCATCGAGGTGGCGACGGAGACCAGCATCTTCACCCGCGTGGGCGTGGAGCGCATCATGCGCACCGCCTTCCGCATCGCCGCCGGCCGGCCCCGCAGGCTGCTGACGGTGGTGACGAAGAGCAACGCCCAGCGCCACGGCATGGTCTTCTGGGACGAGGTGGCGGCGCAGGTCGCCAGGGAATTCCCCGAGGTGACGATGGAGAAGGAGCTGGTGGACGCCATGGCCGCCCGCTTCGTCCGCAGGCCGGCCTCGATTGACACGGTGGTGGCCACCAACCTGCACGCCGACATCCTGAGCGACCTGGCCGGTGCGCTGACCGGCAGCCTGGGCGTGGCGCCCACCGCCAACCTGGACCCGGAGCGGCGCGCCCCCTCGATGTTCGAGCCCATCCACGGCTCGGCCTTCGACATCACCGGCAAGGGGGTGGCGAACCCCATCGCCACCTTCTGGACCGCCTGCATGATGCTGGACCACCTGGGCGAGCACGCGGCCAGCGCGCGGCTGATGCGCGGCATCGAGGCGGCGACGGCGAAGGGCGTGCTGACGCCCGACCTCGGCGGGACGGCCACCACGAAGGACGTGACCGCGGCGGTGTGCGAGGCTATCCGTAGCGACAACACCTGAACCATAACGAGGAACCGTCCATGACCATCACCCGCCGCGCGGCCCTCGCGCTGCCCCTGCTGGCGACGCCCGCGCTGGCCCAGCAGGGCTTCCCCAACCGGCCGGTCAGCCTGCTGATCCCCTTCGCCGCCGGCGGGCCGACCGACATGATCGCTCGCCTGCTGGCCGAGGGGATGCAGCGCGAGCTCGGCCAGCCGGTGGCGACCGAGAACGTCACCGGCGCCGGCGGCACCATCGCCGCCGCGCGCGTGGCGCAGGCGCGGCCGGACGGGCACACGCTGCTGATCCACCACATCGGCCTGGCCTCCGCCGCCACGCTCTACCGGCAGCTGCCCTTCGCCATCACCCAGGGCCTGGCGCCGCTGGGCCTGGTCTCGCACACCGGCATGGTGCTGGTGGCGCGGCCCGATTTCCCGGCCGCCGACACCGCCGGCTACATCCGCCTGCTGCGCGAGCGCGGGGACGCGCTGAACCTCGGCCATTCCGGCCTCGGCGGCTCCAACCAGCTCTGCGCCATGCTGCTGCAGCACGCGGCCGGGGCGGGGGCGACGCAGATCGTCTTCCGCGGCTCCGCGCCCGCGATGACGGAGATGATGGCCGGCCGCCTCGACCTCTCCTGCGAGCAGGCCACCGTCGCCGCCCCCTTCATCCGCGACGGACGCATCAAGGGCTTCGCGGTGACGCTGCCGGAGCGCGTGCCCGGCCTGGACCTGCCCACCACGCGCGAGGGCAACGTGGACCTCACCATGTCCGCCTGGCACGGCCTCTACGCCACCGGCGGCACCCCGCCCGAGGTGGTGGCGCGGCTGACGGCCGCGGTGCGCGCGGCGCTGGGCGAGGAGCGCCTGCGCGCCCGCTTCGCCGAGACGCTGACCACGCTGCCGAAGGCGGAGCAGGTGGACGGCGCCTTCCACGCCCGCTTCCTCCAGAGCGAGATCGCGCGCCTGCGGCCGCTGATCGTCGCCGCCGGTCAGTTCGCCGACTGAAGCGCCGCGTAGTTCCTGGCGAATTCCTCCGAGCCGAGCAGGGCGCGGCGCAGCTCCTCCAGCGTCGCGCAATGCTCGGCATGGGCCAGGGCCATGGCCTCGCTCTCGCAGGTGCGGCCGAGGATGAGGCGATAGGCCAGGTCCACCTCGGCCACCGAAAGGCGGCGCAGCGGCCGGGCGCCGGGCCGGCGCAGCACCTGGGCGCTGATGAAGGCGCGGGCGCGCTGCAGCGCCGGCGGCTGCGCCACCGGCGGCGTGGCGCGATACAGCGCGAAGCTGCGCGCCACCATCGCCTCCAGCGCCATCGCCTCGCCGCGCACGTGGAATTGCGGGTCCTCCCCGCAGGCGCCGAGGCGACGGGCGATCTCGGGATGCACGGGCCAGCGGACGTTGCCGGCCAGCGGGTCCTCCGGCGCGGGCGCCTCCCTGAAGGGGATGGCGTGGCGTCGCAGCAATTGCCGGGCCAGCGCCATCATCGCGCCGATGCGCGGGTGGTTGACCGTGTGCATCAGCACCGGCCCCGCCTCCTCCAGCACCGCCGGGAAATCCAGCCCCACCCCGGCCCAGAGCGCCGCGCCCGCCGCCGCATCCTGCGCGCCGGCCTCGAAATAACCGAGCTGCGCGTAGGTATGGGCATTGAACAGGGACAGCGTGCGCGCCTCGTCCAGCCCTTCCAGGAAGCCGGCGGCGATGATGGCCGAATGGTAGGCCACGGCGGGCGAGGGCAGCACCGCCCCCTGCGCGTCATGCAGATACAGGCAGTCCGGCTGGTTGCCGGTGAAGACCAGCGGCGGCACGAGGGCGAAGGCGCGCAGCCGCGGGTGCAGCGCCCCGTCCTGCAAGGGGCCCAGCGCCGGCAGCGGCAGGTGGTGGCCGAAGACCAGGTCGCAGCCGGCCAGCGCCTCGGCATGGGCGGCCAGGGTCGCCGGCTCCTCCAGCTCGTTCACGCAGACCGTCACGCGCTCCAGCGCCGGGGCCAGGGCGCCGATGGCGGCCGACAGCCCCAGCGCCTGGCAATTGCCCAGGATGCCCAGCCTCACGGGTCCAGCGCCTCCTCCTCGCACAGCACGCGGCCCAGGGAGGCGAGCTCCGAGGCGGCGTCGCGGGCCGGCGGCGCGGCGGCCGGCGCGGCGGGGCGGGCCGTGGCGTCGCCCAGGTAGTGGCGGCGGAACACCGCCATCACCGCCGCCACGCCTTCCGCCGTCACCTCGCGCAGGCCGGGCGCCCAGAAGGCGCCGCGCGCCTGCGGGCCGGTGATGATCTCGAAGGCAGGAAAGTAGTCCAGCAGCGGGTCGTCGCGGCAGGCTTCCTCCGCCAGGGCACGCAGCGCCGCCTTGCTGGCGGTGTTGGAGACGAGGACGTGCCGCGGCTCGAAGGTTGCCACCAGCGGCACGGGCGAGACGGTGAGCAGCACCGGCAGGCCGGGATTCACCAGCCTGACACCATGCAGGAAGGCGTCGAGGTCGGCCCGCATCTCCGCCACGGGGGCGTTGTGGAAGCGCGCCTCCGCCGCATCCTCCGCGCCCACGGCCCAGGGGGGCAGGGGCCAGGCGGCGCCGTCCGCGGCGGCGCGCCAGCCCTCCGTCAGCCCCAGCGTCACCACCAGGGCATCGCATTCCTCGAACATGCGGCGCACCGCGGCCAGGTGGCGCAGGCGATCCTCCTCCAGCGCCGCCGGGCCGGCGAAACCGCCGGGCTCCACGCGGGGGCGGAAGGGGTCCAGCACGCGGCCATCGGCGCAGCGCCAGGCCTCCTGCGCCGGGGCGAGGAGACCATAGGCGCGCTGGAAGAGCTGGAGCAGCTGGCGCGGGGTGTAGATGTTGCCGAAGCGCGCCGGATAGACGCCGAATTGCCGCTCCGCCGGCCCTTCCTCCGTCACCAGCGGGTTGGCGAGCGCACGGGAGACGTGCTGCGCGAAGCAGGAGCCGATGGCGGCCACCCGGCTGGCCGGCCCCAGCCGGAAGCGCGGCGCGGCGACGGGGTCGAAGCCCTCATGCCCCTCCGCCATGGCGCGCCGCCAGATGGCGCGGTCCGCCAGCTCCACCGCGCTCAGTCCTGCGACAGGCGCGCCAGCATGCCGCCCAGCGTGGCGGGCAGCGGCGTGCCCGCGCCGCGGGCCGGCAGGTGCAGCCCATGGGCGGCGGCGCGCCGCACCTCGCTGGGGGTGTGGCCGTATTCCTGGCGGAAGGCGCGAGTGAAGGCGGTGTGGTCGAAGAAGCCGTGGCGCTCGGCGATGGCGCCGATGCCATCGCGCAGCCGCGCCGGGTCCTCCAGCGCCGCGCGGGCCATGGACAGGCGCAGCCGCTGCAGGGCGCAGGCCACGCCGCCCTGCGGCTCGAACAGCTTGTAGAGGGCGGTGCGCGACATGCCCATCATCTGCGCCAGGCGCTCGGGCGTGAAGCAGGCGCTGGCGTGGTGGCGGCGCATCAGCATGCGCGCCTGCTCCATCCGCGCCAGGCCGGAATCGCCGGGCCGCAGCGCGGCATGGGCGCTGCCCGAGAGCAGGCAGGCGGAGACCATGGCCGCGGTGGCCTGCGCCAGGTGCGGCTCCTCCTCCGGCGCGGCGCCGCGCAGGCGGCGCTCCAGCAGCAGCAGCCAGTCGGCCAGCAGGGGCACGCCCGGGCCTTCCAACGGGCCGGTGCCCAGCCCGGCCAGCCCCTGCGACAGCCCGGGCAGGGGGTCGCGCGGGATGAAGAGGCTCAGCCAGGCGCCATCGGCCCAGCGGGCCTGCCACGCATCGCCCAGCGAGCCGAGGAAGGGGCGGCCGGGCAGGCTCGTCACCTCGCCGGCCGCGTAGTGGGACAGGCTGCGGCCGGACAGGATGATGCGGATCATCCAGTGGTCCAGCCCATCCCCCCGCACATGCCGCAGGCTGCGGTGGAAGGACAGGCTGCTGCACCGGGTGACGGAGACGAGCATGGGCCCCAGCGCCCAGGCGGTGATGGCGGCGTGGAAGCCCGCGCGCGCATCCGGCGGCAGCTCCAGCGCGCTGATCCCGGCGTGCCGGGCCTGCCAGGCGTCGAAGCGCTGGGCCGCCGGCAGGGCGCCGGCGTCGAAGGTGACGCTGGGCAGGCCCAGCGCCGACTCCCGTGCCATGTCGCGCATCGCAGTCTTGCCCCGGATCACATGATGGCCGAAAATCCCAGATCGGCGGCGGGTGCACAAGTGTGAACACCCGCAGGGCACGCCCGCGCCGGGCGGGGGGCCACGCCGCCTCAGCAACAGGAGCCACCGATGCCGCAGACGCAGCCCGAAGCCGACCTCGCCCTGGGTGCCGCCGCCGCGCTGGACGCGGCGGCGCGCGACCGCATCGAGGCCGCCGCCTTCCGCAAGCTGGTGGCCCACCTGCGCGCGCGCAGCGACGTGCAGAACATAGACATGATGAACCTGGCCGGCTTCTGCCGGAACTGCCTGTCGCGCTGGTACCAGGAGGCCGCGGCCGATGCCGGCACGGCGCTGGAGACGCCCCAGGCGCGGGAGATCGTCTACGGCATGGACTACAAGGCCTGGCAGGCGGCCCACCAGACCGAGGCGGGGCCGGAGAAGCAGGCCGCCTTCGCCCAGGCCATGGCCAAGCACGGCTGAGCGCGCTACACCGCCGCGCCATGGCAGAACAGAACGACGACACCAAGGAGGTCGGCGGGATCGCCGCCGACCGGCTGCGCTCCATCATCGAGCGCATCGAGCGGCTGGAGGAGGAGCGCAAGTCCCTCGCCGACGACATCAAGGACATCTTCGCCGAGGCGAAGAGCGCGGGCTTCGAGGTGAAGGTGATCCGCCAGATCATCCGCCTGCGCAAGCAGGAGCCCGCCGAGGTGGAGGAGCAGGAGACCCTGCTCGACCTCTACCGCCGCGCGCTGGGGATGTAGCTTGTGAGAGGAGGCATTAAGTGGAATTTTTGCCGCTTCGTGCCTCCTCCCGCTTAAGTAACTGGGTATCAGACGCCAACAAGAAGACCGGCGCATTGGTGCAGAACGGTATCCCGCCGCTGTAATCTGTCGCTCAGGCGGATGTATGGGCACAAGTCGAGGCAAGTCATTCCCAGTTTCACACGGTGGAGCGCCTGCCATGCCTTCCGACCCCTGTTTCTGGTCCCTGACCGAGGCGCCCGATCCGCTGCCTGCGATCGTTGATGCAGCCCAGGAGGCCGGGCCGCAGACCGTGCGCTTGCCCGATGGGCGCCAGGTGGTCGTGGTCATGCTCGACGAGTTCGCCCCACGCCGCGAGAGTGCCTACCAGGTGCTGCTGGACAGCGCGGGCCTGGGGGACCTCGACGACGTGCTGCCGCCCCGGGGACCCGCCCCGGAGAGCGGCCAAGGTTGAAATCGCTGGACCCTTGCGCCGGTCCCGGACCATCCTGTCGCCATGTACTTGGTGGACACGGACGTCCTGAGCATGATGCGCAGGCCCCGGTCCCCCGGTGGCACTGCCGAGGTATCTGCGCGGCTCCTGTCCCAGGGCTTCGCCATATCCGCCGCTACCATTCTTGAGATCGAGCAGGGCGCGCGCTGGGCTGGTCGGCGCGACCCGGAGCGTGAGGCCGAGATCCGTCGGTGGCTCGACCGCGTGCTCGCCTCCTTCGACATCACCGTGCTGCCCGTCGGCGTCCAGGAGGCGCGTCTCTGGGCTCTCATGCGCGCAACGCCGGCGCTTCGAGGGTTCGTGGAGGGGTCTCAAACCGGTCCGGATCGGCCGCCGCGCTCGGAAGGCGACCTCATCATCGCCGCCACGGCCATCATCACCGGCAGGATCATCGTCACCCGCAATCATCGGCACATGGAGCGCATCGGATGCTGGTTTCGCCTGCCGGGCATCGTCGGCCCACTTGAGATTTCCGAGGATCGGGACCCTAGAGCTCAATTGGAACTCATTTTTCGGTGATGATTTGGTTGGTGGTCATCCCGAAACGGGACTGATCTTGGGAATGTCATGCCCCATTGGTTTGAAGCGTCAGAGCGGCGATCTCTCAAGTGAAGGCCGTGGCCAGGCATCGATGCCCTTTGCGACGCGACCGGTTTGACGCGTGCTGAGCCGGCTTACTCAACGCGCGAAAAACCCCCGATTCCCGGTAGTGTCTCAGTTTGAAATTGGAGGGCTGGTGCCCCTGAGGGTACGTTTGTCCACTAAACGACGGGAGAGTCCCGAATCGCACTTGATGTTTTTGGTTGACAACGCTAACTCCCCTCTACCCCACCCCTTCTCCGCTCTCTAGGCCCAAACACTCGGCGGTGGTACCACCGCCGAGTGTTTGGGCCTAGAGAGCGCCTCACACTATCGCCGCCATTCCGGCGTTGATAGCAGGAGAAGGAGTAGCCGATGCCAAAAGGACCGAATGGCGAACGCCGACCGGCCGATGTGATCGGCTGCGCCATCACGGTGGCGAAGATCGCCACGGGTGAAACAGAGGATGCCATACGCCCGCCTTCTGGTAGGCGTAGGAGTGGGATTGCTGGGGCTGCTGCGCGCGCCCAGCAACTCTCGGGAGCAGAGCGCAGTGACATCGCCCAGAAGGCTGCTACCAGGCGCTGGGCCAACAGATAGGAGGCGGGACATGGCAACCAACGAATGCGAAAGGCTAACCACCCGCTTCGCGGAGATGCGAAATCAGGGACTAGTGAACGTAAAGTTCCTGCTGCGCAACACGGACGAAGCGGTGGTTGAGCAGGTGTGTGGCGAGGTAAACGCCATGCTGGATGCTTACGAAAATGGCGATTACGAAGAGCTGAAGTTCAATGACTCCAACAGTCATCCTCACACCTAGGCTCAGGACCCATTAACCTGTTGCATGGCTTCGGCGGGTTGTGATTCTGGGTGTGGCGGAGGTCCCGCCATGCCCAGTCCCAAGCCGCCCTTCCTGCTTTCTCCCGCGCAGATGCGCAGGCTC
>JBEQBS010000126.1:0-8446 GCA_041639675.1 Rubritepida sp.
CGCTTCGAGGCCGCGGCGCCCCCCGCCCCCGGCGACTGGGGCGCCTGGCCCGCCCTGCTGGCCGATTCGGGCGGCGGCAGCGCCGAGGCGCTGAACGTGCCGCCCATCGGCGGCTTCGGCACCGCCTGCGCCTCGCTGGTGGCGCTGGGGACGTGGCGGGAATGGCTCTTCGCCCCCGGCCCGCCGGACCGGACGGCATTCGCCCCGCTTCCCTTGCCCTGACGGGCTGCCATGCGTGGCACGCATGCGGCGAAGGTGCTAAGGGGCGGGGGATTTCCGCAGAAGGTCCCCCCACCATGGCGCGTCGCCGGCAGCTCTACGAAGGCAAGGCCAAGATCCTGTTCGAAGGGCCCGAGCCCGGCACCATCGTCCAGTACTTCAAGGACGACGCCACCGCCTTCAACGCGCAGAAGAAGGGGACCATCACCGGCAAGGGCGTGCTGAACAACCGCATCAGCGAATACCTGATGCAGCGCCTGGCCGAGATCGGCGTGCCGACCCACTTCATCCGCCGCCTCAACATGCGCGAGCAGCTGGTGCGCGAAGTGGAGATCATCCCCCTCGAAGTCGTGGTGCGCAACGTCGCCGCCGGTTCGCTCGCCACGCGGCTGGGCATCGCCGAGGGAACGCGCCTGCCGCGCTCCATCATCGAATACTACTACAAGAACGACGCGCTGCAGGACCCGATGGTGAGCGAGGAGCACATCACCGCCTTCGGCTGGGCCTCCACGCATGACCTCGACGACATGGTGCAGCTCACCCTGCGGGTGAACGACTTCCTGACGGGGCTGCTGCTGGGCGTGGGCATCACCCTGGTGGACTTCAAGCTGGAGTTCGGCCGGCTGTACGAGAATGACGAGATGCGCATCGTCCTGGCCGACGAGATCAGCCCGGACAATTGCCGCCTCTGGGACCTCAAGACCGGCGAGAAGATGGACAAGGACCGCTTCCGCCGCGACCTGGGCAAGGTGGAGGAGGGCTACCAGGAGGTGGCCCGCCGCCTCGGCATCCTGCCCGAGGCCGGCATCCGCGACATGAAGGGGCCGGAGACGGTTCAATGATCCCCACCGGAGTTTGCTGCGCAAACCCCGGCGGGGGCCCCGTGCGGGCGCTGGCCATGCCGGCTTCGGCTCCTCCCGCCGAGGCGGAGCCTCGGCGGGGCGCCGGGGGGCGGAAGGGGCGGCGCCGTGGCGCCGCCCGGGAAGGATCGGTCTGATGACGAAGCTGAAGGTGACGGTGTTTCCCAAGGCGGGCGTGCTGGACCCGCAGGGCAAGGCGATCGAGCGCGCGCTGGGCAATCTCGGCTTCGCCGGCGTGGGCGAGGTGCGGGTGGGCAAGGTGATGATCGTCGAGGTCGCCGAGACCGACCCCGCCAAGGCGAAGGAGGCCGGCGAGGCGATGGCCCGCCGCCTGCTGGCCAACACGGTGATCGAGAGCTTCACCGTCGAGGCCGCGTGACCAGCGAGGCCCTGCCCTTCCGCCAGCGCAGCCTGCGCGCCTTCGTGGCGCTGTCGGTGGCGCTGGTGGCCTGGCGCATGCTGCTGGCCGTGGCCTTCCTGCTCTTCGGCCCGCCGCTGGACGCGCTGCCGCAGCACCACACGGCGCAGGTCTTCTTCGTGCTCAGCAAGGCCTTCCTGGGCGGGCTGTTCTGGCCCGTCTCCCTGGCGCTGGACTGGCGCGACCCGCTGGGCTGGCTGCTCTATCCATGGTGAAGCTGTCGCTGCTGCTGATGGCGGTGGCGACCGTGCTGGTGGCCATGGGGCTGCGCTGGCGCGAGGACCGCATGGGCGTGGCCCGCCCGCGCGGCTTCGTGGCCGGCAAGACGGCCGCCTTCAACCGCTGGCTCACCGCCGCCGCCATCGCCGCGGTCGGCACCTCCGTGCTGCTCGGCGCCCTGCACTGGGCGCAATTCTGAAAGGGCTTCCGCCATGAAGGCCGCCATCGTCACCTTCCCCGGCACCAACCGCGAGCGCGACATGGCCATCGCGCTCAGGCGCGCCTCCGGGCAGCGCCCGCAGATGGTCTGGCACCGCGAGGATGCGCTGCCGGCCGGCCTGGACCTCGTGGTCCTGCCCGGCGGCTTCTCCTATGGCGACTACCTGCGCTGCGGCGCCATGGCGGCGCAATCGCCCATCATGGCGGCGGTGCGCGCCTTCGCCGCGCGCGGCGGCCATGTGCTGGGCGTGTGCAACGGCTTCCAGATGCTGTGCGAGGCGCAGCTGCTGCCCGGCGCCCTGCTGCGCAACGCCTCGCTGCGCTTCCTGGCCATGGACTGCACCATGCGCGTCGAGCGCGCGGACCTGGCCTTCACCCGCCACTTCCGGCAGGGCCAGGAATTCCGCGCCACCATGGCGCATGGCGACGGCAACTGGTTCGGCGACGACGACACCACGGCGATGCTGGAGGGCGAGGGCCGCGTGGTCTTCCGCTACGCCGATGCCAACCTGAACGGCAGCCGCAACGCCATCGCCGGCATCTGCTCGGCCAATGGGCGCGTGCTGGGGCTGATGCCGCACCCCGAGAACTGCGTGGACCCGCTGGTGGGCGGCGAGGAGGGGCTGCCGCTCTTCACCTCGCTGGCGGAAAGCCTCGCCGCGGCGTGACCCGCGGGACACAGTGTGGCTTTCACGGATGCAGCGCAGATGGACAACGGGTTTGCCGCCGGGTTAGGCTTCGGGTGGCCCTTTACCTCGGGAGAGACACCGCCATGACCCGTACCCCCCTCATCGCCGCCCTCGGCGGTCTCGTCCTCCTCGCCGCCTGCGAGGCGGCGCCGCCGGCGAACATTGCCACCAACACCGGCGACATGCGCGAGCAGCAGATGCGCGAGCAGCAGCTCCGCGCCGCGCAGACCAACAACCCCGGCATGCAGAACCCCACCGCCACGGGCGTGGGCGTGGGCGGCATCATCCGCGACCAGGGCAGCGCGACCCGCGGCAACGTGACGGCCGGCGCGCCGGTCGCGGTGAACCCGGGCACCACGGGCATCGAGCGCGGCCCGGGCATCGGCGCGCCGACCAACGCCGCCCCGGCCCCGCGCCCCCGCCGGACGCAGACGCCCGCCTCCTGAGGCGAGGCTTCGCACCGGGAACCCGCCCCGCCGCAAGGCGCGGGCGGGTTTCGCGTTTCCGGGGCTTGGCCTAGAACCGCCCCATGGATGCCCTGCCCCTGCTGGAGCCCGCGCGCGCCGCGCAGCTCGCCGCCGAATTCGGCCTGAAGCCGGATGAATACGACCGCGCGCTCGCCATCCTCGGCCGCCAGCCCACCCTCTGCGAACTCGGCATCTTCTCCGTGATGTGGAGCGAGCACTGCTCCTACAAATCCTCCCGCGTGTGGCTGAAGCAGCTGCCGACCAAGGCGCCCTGGGTGCTGGTCGGCCCGGGCGAGAATGCCGGCGTCATCAGCATCGGCGACGGGCTGGCGGCGGTGTTCAAGATGGAGAGCCACAACCACCCGAGCTTCATCGAGCCCTATAACGGCGCCGCCACCGGCGTGGGCGGCATCCTGCGCGACGTCTTCACCATGGGCGCGCGCCCCATCGCCAACCTCAACGCCCTGCGCTTCGGCGACCCCGCCCTGCCCCGCACGCGCCAGATCCTGGATGGCGTGGTGCGCGGCATCGGCGGCTACGGCAATTGCGTGGGCGTGCCCACCGTGGGCGGCGAGGTGAACTTCCACCCCGCCTACAACGGCAACCCGCTGGTGAACGCCATGACGGTGGGCGTGCTGCGGGAGGACCGCATCTTCACCGCCGCCGCCACCGGCGTGGGCAACCCGGTGGTCTATGTCGGCTCCAAGACCGGGCGCGACGGCATCCACGGCGCCACCATGTCCTCCACCGAGTTCAGCGCCGATTCGGAGGAGAAGCGCCCCACCGTGCAGATCGGCGACCCCTTCGCGGAGAAGCTGCTGATCGAGGCCTGCCTGGAGCTGATGGCGACCGACGCCATCGTCGCCATCCAGGACATGGGCGCCGCCGGCCTCACCTCCTCCTCCGTCGAGATGGCCGGCAAGGGCGGCATGGGCATCGCGCTGGAGATGGACGCCGTTCCCCAGCGCGAGAGCGGCATGAGCGCCTATGAGATGATGCTGAGCGAAAGCCAGGAGCGCATGCTCATGGTCCTCAAGCCCGGCCGCGAGGAGCTGGCCGAGCGCATCTTCCGCAAGTGGGAGCTGGACTTCGCCGTGATCGGCCGGCTGACCGACACCGGCCGCATCACCATCCGGCACAAGGGCGTGCTGGAGGCGGACATGGAGCTGGCGCCGCTGGAATCCCAGGCGCCCCTCTACCACCGCCCCACCGAGGAGACGCCGAAGCAGCCGCCGCTCGGCGACGTGCCCGACCCCATCGGCATCATCGCCGCGCTGGAACGGCTGGTGGCCGCGCCCGACCTGTGCTCCCGCCGCTGGATCTGGGACCAGTACGATGCCCAGGTCGGCGGGCAGACCAGCAAGCGCCCCGGCCAGGCCGATGCCGCCATCGTGCGCGTGGAGGAAAGCGTGGAGCAGGGCGGCGCCATCGCGCTCGCCATCACCACCGACTGCACGCCGCGCTACGTCCAGGCCGACCCCGAGGAAGGGGGCAGGCAGGCGGTGGCCGAAGCCTGGCGCAACATCACCGCCACCGGCGCCCTGCCCCGCGCCATCACCGACAACATGAACTTCGGCAACCCGGAGAAGCCGCGCATCATGGGGCAATTCGCCGCCGCCGTGCGCGGCATGGCGGCCGCCTGCATCGCGCTCGACTTCCCGGTCGTGAGCGGCAACGTCTCCCTCTACAACGAGACGGAAGGCCGGGCGATCCTGCCCACCCCCGCCATCGGCGGCGTCGGCGTGATCGCGGACGTGGCGAAGGCCGTGGGCCTGGCCCTGCCGGATGGCTGCGAGCTGGTGCTGGTGGGCGAGACGGATGGCCACCTGGGCCAGTCACTGTGGCTGCGCGAGGTCGCGGGGCGCGAGGACGGCCCGCCGCCGCCGGTGGACCTCGCCGCCGAGCGCCGCAACGGCGAGCTGGTGCGCGGCCTGATCCTGGATGGCACGGTGCTGGCCTGCCATGACTGCGCCGATGGCGGGCTGCTGGTGGCGGTGGCGGAGATGTGCATGGCCTCCGGCGTGGGCGCCACGCTCTCCGCCGTCTCCGGCCACGGCTTCTGGTTCGGCGAGGACCAGGCGCGCTACGTGCTGGCGACGCGCGAGCCCGAGGCGGTGCTGGCCGCCGCCCGCGCCGCCCATGTGCCGGCGATGCGGCTGGGCCATTCCGGCGGCGGGGACTTGGTTGTTCCCGGCGCCGGCTCCATATCCGTCGCCAGGCTGCGCGACCTGAACGAGGCGACGCTGCCCGCGATGATGCAGGGATACTGACGCCGATGCCGATGCAGCCGAGCGAGATCGAGGCGCTCATCAAGGCCGCCCTGCCCGATGCGCAGGTGACGATCGAGGACCTGGCCGGGGATGGCGACCACTACGCCGCCAAGGTGGTGAGCGAGCGCTTCCGCGGCCTGTCGCGCGTCAAGCAGCACCAGGTGGTCTATGCCGCGCTGCAGGGGCGGATGGGGGGCGTGCTGCATGCCCTCGCGCTCCAGACCAGCGCGCCGGATTGAAGGAGAGACAGATGAGCGACACCAACACCCGCATCCAGGCGGAGATCGAGAGCCAGCCGGTCGTGCTGTTCATGAAGGGCACGCCGGTCTTCCCGCAATGCGGCTTCTCGGCGCGCGTGGTGCAGATCCTGTCCCACCTGGGCGTGCCCTTCAAGGGCGTGAACGTGCTGGAGGACATGGAGATCCGCGAGGGGATCAAGGCCTACAGCAACTGGCCGACCATCCCGCAGCTCTACGTCAAGGGCGAGTTCGTCGGCGGCTGCGACATCGCGATGGAGATGTTCCAGAGCGGCGAGCTGCAGCAGCTGATGAAGGACAACGGGATCGAGACGCGCGCCGAGGCGTGAGGATCACGCCAGGACGCTGAGCGCCCCGCGCAGCAGCACCAGCTCGTCCATCGGGTCGGTGAAGCCCAGCGGGCGCGGCGCCGAGAGGGGCCGCATCCGCAGCAGCCGGTGCGGCCCGCGGCCCTGCGCCAGCTCCATTTCCGGGAAGGGGCCTTCCGGCGCGCCTTCCACCAGCGCCACCGTCACCAGCGCGGCGCCGCGGCTGAAGCGGTCCAGCAGCTCGCCGGTCTGGCCCCAGACCTCCGCCGTGCCCGGCGCCTCCTCCACCACCTGCAGCAGCATCTTGGCGTGCAGGCCGCGCAGCGTCTCGCGCATCCGCGCCGCGGCGCGCTCCAGCGCGGCGAAGCCGTCCTCCGTCGTCGGGTCCCGGTGGTGGAAGACCGTCTCCCCGTGCAGGGAGGAGTAGCGGGTGTGGCGGGCCAGGAAGCCCGGCCCGTCATCCGGCCGCGCGGCGGGGGGGATGCGCTCGATGTGGCGGGGGTTGGTCAGGGCCAGCATGTCATCCGCCAGGGCGTCGCGCAGGGCGGCGGGGGGGATGGTCATCCAGTCGAAGGGGCCGGCCCAGCGGCGCAGGCCGGCGCGGCGCAGCATGCCGGCGGCGCGCGGCGCGCAGCCCAGCGGGATGGCGGCGATGGGCGAGGGGCGCAGCGCCAGCATGGGCTGCACGAAGGGGCCCATGTTGCGGTCCGCCAGCATCGCCATGCTGCGGTCCTGCGATTCCGGGCAGTCATGGATGAGGCGGATGAAGCCGGAGACGACGGATTGCAGGTCGGTCGTCTCGGCCCGGCGCATCAGCTCCGCGGTGAAGGCGCGGTGCCACTCGGGGTCCACGTTGCGCTGGAGGATGCCCTGGTGCGTGCCCTGCACGAGCAGCGCGAGGAAATCCTGCAGGGTGGGGTCTTCGGCCATGCCCGCCGTGTCTGCGGGTGGCGCGCGCCGCCGTCAAGGCGGCGCGCTAGGTTCGTCAGCGGCTGTAGAACTCGACGACCAGGTTCGGTTCCATCTGCACCGGATACGGCACGTCGGTGAACTTCGGCGTGCGGATGAAGGTGCCCTTCATCGCGCGGTGGTCCACCTGGATGTATTCGGGCACGTCGCGCCCGGCCTCCTGCGCCGCGTCCAGCACCATGGTCAGCTGCTTGGACTTCTCCTTCACCTCGATCACGTCGTTGTCGCGCACAAGGTAGGAGGGGATGTTCACCCGCTTGCCGTTCACGGTGATGTGCCCGTGGTTGACGAACTGGCGCGCCGCGAAGGGCGTCACCGCCAGCTTCATGCGGTAGATCACCGTGTCCAGCCGGCGCTCCAGCAGGTCAATCAGGTTCTCCGAGGTGTCGCCCTTCCGGCGCACGGCTTCCTCGTAGTACTTGCGGAACTGCTTCTCGCCGATGTTGCCATAGTAGCCCTTCAGCTTCTGCTTCGCCATCAGCTGCACGCCGAAGTCGGTCGGCTTCTGCTTGCGGCGCTGGCCGTGCTGGCCGGGGCCGTAGGTGCGGGCCCCCTGCTCGCCCTTGCGGGGCTTGGAGACGGGGGACTTGGCGCGGCCCCACAGGTTCTCGCCCAGGCGGCGGTTGATCTTGTACTTGGAAGCGAGGCGCTTGGTCATGCGCGTGTGTCACCGGCGCCGTTGGGGGCCGGGCCTTCTGCGTGCTGCGGGGCGCGATGGCCGCCGCGGTGTGTCCCGGTAGTCCCCTGCCCTTCCGGCCAGGGGCGGGCGCGCGGCGGGGCCACGTCCTCGTTCCCAGGAATGCCGCGGCGTCTACGCCCGCAGGCGCCCCTTGTCAAACCGGCGTGCCGGGGCTTCATCACCGCCATGGTCACGCGCGAAGAGATCCTGGTCCTCGGCCTCACCGCCGGCGTCACCGGCAGCCTGGTGGGCGGGCTGATGCTCGGCATCGGGCTGGGGCTGGTGGTGCAGGGCGCCCATGTGGGCTGGCTGCTCGTGCTGCCCGGCGGCCCCGTCGGCGGGGCGCTGGGATACCTGCTGGCGCGCAAGCTGGCGAAGCGCATGTGACGCCCCGCCGCGCGCACCGCTGGCTGGGGCTCGCCTTCGGCCTGTGGTTCGCGCTGGCCGGGCTGTCCGGCGCGGTGCTGGTCTTCTGGAAGGAGATCGAGGCCGCCCCCCCTGCCCGCCCCGGCCACCGGCCCCGCCCTCCCCCTCGCCGCCCTGCTGGCCCGGGCCGAGGCCGCGCGCGGCGAACCCCCCTGGCGCCTCTTCCCCGGCGAGCGCGTGCGGGTGGAGTTCCTGGAGGAAGCGGGCCGCGTCTCCCTCTACCTCGACCCCACCGATGGCCGCGTGCTGGCCACGCTGCCCTGGGGCGGCGCCGCCATCCATTGGCTGCACATGCTGCATTCCGGGCACCTGCTGGGCCGGGCAGGCGGCGTGGGGGCCGGGCTGGCGGGCCTCGTGCTGCTGGCGCTCCTGCTGGCCGGTCTGCTGCTCTGGCCGCGCCATGCCGCCCTGCCGTGGCGGGAGCGGCTGTGGCTCACCCCCGGGCT
>JBEQBS010000127.1:0-8392 GCA_041639675.1 Rubritepida sp.
GCCGAAGCCCACGCGCGGCCACAGCGATGCCAGCTCCATCAGGCCGCGCAGCGGATTGGAGGTGAAGGCGGCCACCGGCGGCGGCGGCGCGCGGCCGGGCGCGAAGCCGTCGAAGGGCGGGGCCACCGCCAGCGGGATGGATTCGCGCCGCCCCGGCAGCCAGCGCGGCACCGTGGCGGCATGGGCGGCGCCCAGCGTCACCAGCGCGGGGCGCGCGCGCAGCAGCGGCAGCGCGTGGCGCGGCTTGCGCAGGTATCCGGCGGGGTTGTGCAGCCACAACACCCGCCGCCCGCGCGGCAGCGCGGCGAAGAGGCGCGGCACGCGCGCGGCGATGATGAGGTCGGCGCGTGCGGGCATCGGCGTGTGCTCGCCCTCGAAATGCAGGGTCAGCTCATGGCCGCGGCGGGCGAAGGCATCGGCCAGCAGGGCGAAGGCGGTCTCCACCCCGCCCAGCGGGCGCGTGCCGATGGCATCGGCGGTGATGCGCGGGCCTTCATTGGCCAGGACCACCTTCATGCGGGCGGCCCCGCGCTTCACGGGGATGCCCGCATGAGTCTTTCCCGTGCCCTCAAGCGCCGGGCGCCGGCCTCCGCCGGCTTGGCTGCGCCGCGCCACTGGTGCGCGCATGGGAAGGCCGGTTGGGCGGCGGGGCGCGCCGTGCGCGCCCGGGTGTGCGGGCGATGCCCTGTCACTCCCGGTGCCTTTCCGGCTCCAGCCGCGCCTTGAGGTGCGCCAGCAGCGGGAAGAGACCGGCGCAGAGCGCGATCAGCACCCCCCAGCCGCCTTCCTTCCACCCCTTCCGCCCGATGAGGCACTTGAAGAAGCGCGACACGAAGCGGCGCAGGTTGTTCCCCAGCGTGCCGATCTCGCCCGCCGCCAGCAGGTCCGCCGCCTTGGCCGACGAATAGCGGTCCAGCCGGCGCAGCATGTCGGAGATGTCGCGGTCCACCTCGTGCCGGATGCCGTGGCTGGTGATGCGCTCCCCTTCCGTGCCGGTCCACTCCAGCCCCGGATGCACGCGCTGCGCCCGCCAGTGCTTGGCGCCCTTGCGGAACAGGATGGGCTTGAGCGTGGTGCCGAAGGAGCCGCCCCAGCCATGCAGCACCAGCCGCCCGCCGATGTAGTTGTCTATCCGCACCCGGTGGAAGGCATGCGGGCTGGCGGCGGCCACGCGGCGGATCTCGCGCGCCAGTTCGGGCGGCACGCGCTCATCGGCATCCACCTCCAGCACCCAGGGGCCGGCGCAGGCGGCGATGCCGGCGTTGCGGCGCCCGCCCTCCAGCGCCCATTCGCCTTCCAGCACCACCGCGCCGGCCGCGCGGGCGATGGCGGCGGAGGCGTCGGTGGAGCGGTCCAGCACCACCACCACCTCATCCGCCCAGCGCAGCGAGGCGAGGCACTCGGGCAGCCGCGCCGCCTCGTTGCGCGCGACGACGAGGGCGCTGACGGCCATCACGCCGCCTCCCGCGCCAGCAGGCCGCGCGCGGCGCGCAGCACCTGGTCCACCCCCAGCCGCACCATGGGCGAGGCGCCGGGCGGTCCCTTGGCCAGCACCGCCTGCGCCCGCGCGCCGATGGGCGCGTATTCGCCCGCCGGCGTCGGCCCGAACAGGCCCAGCGTGGGGGTGCTGGCGGCGGCCGCCAGGTGCATCAGCCCGCTGTCATTGCCCAGGAACAGCGCCCCGCGCGACAGGACGGCGGCGGCCTCGGGAAGCGTCAGGGCACCCACCAGGTCCACCGCCTCGGGCAGGGCGGCCAGCACGGGCAGGGCCATCTCGCGCTCCCCCGCGCCCGGCCCGCCAAGGATGGCGATGCGCGCGCCCGCCACCGCGCCGCCGGGTTCCGTCAGGGCCTGGGCGGCGGCGATGAAGCGCTCGGCCGGCCACATCTTGGTGCGCCAGTTGGCGGTGGGGCCCAGCAGCAGCCAGGGGCCGCCGGGCAGCAGCGCCGCCGCCTTGGCCGCGTCCGCCGCGTTCCACCAGGCCACCGGGCGCGGCGCCGGCACGACGCCCAGCGCGGCGGCGATGTGCAGCAGCCGGTGCCCCTCGCGCCGGCCGCCGCGCATCACCGCGCGCCGCTTCGCCAGCAGCGACCACGCCAGGGCCGAGCCCCGCAGGTCCACCACCAAATCCCAGCGCGTGGCCGCCACCTGGCGCCAGAGGTCCAGCCAATGCAGGGAATACGGGCGCTTCTCCACCGCGATCAGCCGCTCCAGCCGCGGCATGCGGGCGAAGACGCCCTCCGCCACCCGCCCGCAGGCGACCGTGAACCGCGCCCCGGGGTGGCGTTCCAGCAGGTGGTGGACCAGCCCGGTGGAGAGCACGGCGTCGCCGATGCGGGTGGAGGTGACGAAGAGGATGCGCACGATGCGCCCCCTTACCACGCCGCCCCCCTTTGCCCACATCCCGCCCCATGCCCATCGCCACGCTGCATGACCGCGCCGTCCTCGAACTCTCCGGCGAGGACCGGGTGGGGTTCCTGCAGGGGCTGGTCTCGAACGACGTGTCCGGCCCCGATCCGGTCTGGGCCGCGCTGCTGACGCCGCAGGGCAAGTGGCAGGCGGACTTCTTCGTGGTGCCCGCCGCCGATGCCCTGCGGCTGGAGGTGGAGGCGGCGCAGGCCGCGATGGTGCAGGCGACGCTGATGCGCTTCCGCCTGCGCTCCAGGGTGGCGATGCGGGCGCTGGAGGGGCTGGCCGTGCAGGCCGGCTGGGGCGACGCACCGATGCCGGAGGATGCCTGGGCCGACCCCCGCCTGCCCGAGGCCGGCTGGCGGCGCTTCGGCGCCGGGGCGCCGGGCGATGGCGACTACGAGGCGCACCGCCTGGCGCTCGGCCTGCCGGGCGGCAGCGCGGACATGGTGGCCGGGCAGTCCGTGCTGCTGGAGGCCGGCTTCGACGAGCTGCACGGCGTCTCCTGGAGCAAGGGCTGCTGGATGGGCCAGGAGCTGACGGCGCGCACGCGCTATCGCGGGCTGGTGAAGCGGCGGCTGGTGCCGGTGCGCATCACGGGTCCCGCCCCGCCGCGCGGCACGCCGGTGACGCGGGAGGGCGCGGAGGTGGGGGAGATGCGCTCCGCCCACGGCGCGCGCGGCATGGCGCTGCTGCGGCTGGGGGCGATCGGCGCCGGGGCGCTGGGCTGCGGCGGGGCGGTGCTGCACGCGGAGGTGCCGGGCTGGATGCGGCTGCCGGAGGCGGTGGCGGGGTAGGGGCTACCGCGCCAGCGCCTGGGTGATGGCGGCGGCGGGAATCGTGGCGACGGGCGAGGACCAACGGCGGAAGTAGCTGCCGCCTTCGAGACGAACGCAGACATCTTCCGATGCGCGCGAAATGTCCCTGATGCTCCGAGGTCTTGGCGCAGCACCTTCATGCCCCTCCCCGTCGAGGGCAATCCAAAGGGAGTTCCGGAACCAACCATCGGCTTCTGGAGCCAGCGCGCGGGCAGGTCCGGCATCCAGCGCGAAAAGCCATGTCCTTCCGTCTGGCGTGAAGACGGTGCCAATGTCCATGGGGCGATAGTCACCCGGGTTGCGCGTCATGCAGGGCCATGCCGAGAAACCGACTGTCGCTCCATGCTCATGTTGAAAATGCGCCAGGTTCTCGGGCGTGGCGATGGTCACATGCAATTGCGACCCTCGAAGCGGACCTTCCCGCATGTCGAGATGCTCGACTCGCAAGCCTTGAAGGTCGGGTGCGCCGCAGCCGATGAGCGCAAGGCACCACCCCAGCAAGACGGCCGGCAAGCCGGCCCTCGTTGGGCGTTCACCTTTGGCAGACGCCTCCGCGGCCAGGTGGATGTGGCTCACTGCCGCGAGCCGCTGAAGCTCCGTCCTGTCACCGCCTCCAGCAGAGTTCGACCGTCGGCCGTAGGTTCGAGCATCATGCGGCGAAAGCCTGCATGGCTCACTGATGCCTCGATGAACTCGTCGGCTACGCCACGCGCATCACCCGCCCAGCGTCCACCGACCGCAGCCACCGTGTCTGAGAAATCTCTCGACGGCCCACCGACCGCGAGGACATTCACCCAGCGTCGAGTCCCGGCTCGGGCAGCGGCAATCGCTGCGGGCCGCCTTTCGTCGCTGTTGCCAACGGGATCCACTGTCACCAGCATGTCGAGGACGTGGCCATCGCGTCCCAGGGCCGCGGCAACATTCGCCGCGGTGTCCGCGCCCCAGCTATGCCCCACAAGGCGTACACTGGTTGTGCTTGCTTGGTCCCGGATGAAGCGTTCTATGGCATGTTGCTGATCCCAATCGAAATGCCGCGTTCGCAAGCCAGAAAACGTCTGGTCCCTCCGCAAAACCTCCTCAGAGTATCTGGCGACCTGACCCGTGAACCACCGGTCTCCACCACCACCGACGAAGATGACCACCACATCCTGGGTCGGACCGGCAGGCACCTCGGGGCTGGCGGCCGGTGCAGGCGCAACCTGGGCCGCATTGTCGTTCGCCTCATCCTCCGCCGCCCGGCGCCGCTGCTCGTAGGGCTGCACCTGTTCGCGCCGGCCGTTGCGGGTGCGCTGGTAGCCGCTGACCTGCACCACCACCGTCCCGCCCTCGTCATCCAGCGCGCCGACCGCGCCGAACTCCTGCCAGCCCTGCGCCACCCAGTGCCGGTATGCATCGTGCTCGGGGTGCCCACCCTGCCAGTACCGGTCATCGCGCATCGCGGCCTTGAGGTCATTCAGCGTCATCGGGACACGGGCCATGGGGGCGCCTCCTTGCCCTCATGGTATTCCAGAACAAGATGGCAACTTGCAAGAGGAAACCGCGCCCTACAATCCCAGCCGCGCCCAGGCCGCGCGCTCCTCCGCCGCCGCGATCACCTCCGCCGCGCCGGGCAGCAGCGAGAGCGGGAAGCGCCGCCGCCGCGCGCCCACCGGCACCAGCCGCGCCTTCGGGCCGAAGCGGCGCTCCGCCTCGCCCTTCAGGTCGCCCAGCCCGTCGCACAGGCCCAGTTCCAGCGCCTGCCGGCCGGTCCAGAAGCGGCCGGAAAACAGCGCCTCTTCCGGCGCGCGCAGGAGCGGGCCGCGGCGCTCGCGCACCCAGTCCTTGAACTCGGCGTGCAGGGCGTCCAGCAGCTCGGCGAGGCGCGCGCGGTCGTGCTCCGTCTCCGGCAGGAAGGGGTCGGCCAGGGCCTTTTCCGTGCCCGCGGTGCGCAGGCGGCGCTCCAGCCCCAGCCGCGCCAGCGCCTCCGTCGCGCCGAAGCCGGAGGAGACGACGCCGATGGAGCCCAGGATGCTGGCCGGGTCCGCCACGATCGCATCCGCCGCGCAGGCGATCCAGTAGCCGCCCGATGCCGCGGCGTCCTCGCACACCGCCACCACCGGCACCTTCGCCTGCGCCGCATGCCAGCGGATGCGCCGGGCGATCAGCGCCGATTGCACGGGCGAGCCGCCGGGCGAGTTGACCGCCAGGAACACCGCCGCCAGCCCCTTCAGCGCGAAGGCGCGGTGCAGCAGCGGCGCCACGCCGGCCAGGTTCAGCCCGCCGCCCCAGGGCGCGGCGCGGGCGGTGATGGCGCCCTCCAGCCGCACCACGGCGACGATGGGCGGGCGGGGGCGCAGGAATGGAATCCACATGCCCCCAACATGCCGCCGGCGGAACGCTGTGCAACCGCCCCGGGGGGCGAGAGCGTTCCACAGGGGCAACCCAAGGCCCGCCCATGATCACCCAGCTCAACCCGCCCCTGCCGATGGATACCCCCAAGGGCCCGGCGCTGGCGCATTTCATGATTGACTACGGCCCCGAATCCCACCTGATGTGGGTCTGCTTCCTGGACGAGAACGGCCAGTGCTGGACCGTGCCGAACCCCGAGGTGCGGATGCAGTCCAACTGGTCGCTCGGACGGCGCCTGCGCAAGGTGCCCTCCAACGTGCAGCCCCTTCCGGCGGCGGAGCGCGCCTGATAGGGCCGGCGGATGGATGACATCCCCGCCCTGTTGCTGCGCACACGGCGCATCGCCCTGGTCGGCGCCTCGGCGAAGCCGGACCGCCCGTCCTTCGGCGTCATGCGCTTCCTGCTGGAGCGCGGCTATGACGTGACCCCCGTCAACCCTGGCCTGGCAGGGCAGGAGATCCACGGCCGCCGCGTGGTGGCGACGCTGGAGGACGCCGCGCCGCTCGACCTGGTGGACGTGTTCCGCCGCAGCGAGGAAGCCGGGGCCGTGGCCGACGATGCCGTGCGGCTGGGCGCCAGGGCGGTGTGGATGCAGCTGGGCGTGCGCGACGAGGCCGCCGCCGCCCGCGCCCGCGCCGCCGGGCTGGCGGTGGTGATGGATGCCTGCCCGGTGATCGAATGGCGCCGCCACCGCCTGCCGGAACGGGTGGAGGGCGCGTAACGAAACCTCAAGGCGCTTGAAATGCCGGCGGCGGCGGACCAATTTCCGCCCCATGCGCGGGCGAAGGCCCGCAGCGGAGGGAAGGACCCCATGACCGAAGACGAACGCCGGATCATCACCGAATACCTCACGCGCGTGGCCGGCGTGCAGCAGGCCGCGCCCGCCGCCAGCCCCTGGAACAGCGGCCGCATGCCCAGCGCCGGCGCCAGCCAGCCCGCGCCGAACCTGCCCCCGGTGGACCCCGAGGCCGACCGCCTGATCGGCGACATCTTCGCCCGCCACCCGGAGGCGCGCTACCGCCTGGCGCAGACCGCCTTCGTGCAGGAGCACGCGCTGGTGCAGGCGCAGAACCGCATCCAGGAGCTGGAATGGGAGCTGGAGGCGCAGACCCGCCAGGCCCAGGCCGCCAACAGCCGCGGCTTCTTCGGCTTCGGCGGTTCGCGCCCGCAGCCCATGCCGCCGCGCCCGCAGCCGATGCAGCCGCCCACGCCGATGTCGCCGGGCATGATGCAGGGCCGGCAGGGCCCGGGCTTCCTGGGCACGGCGATGATGACGGCGGCCGGCGTGGCCGGCGGCATGGTGCTGGGCAACGTGCTGATGAACGCCTTCACCGGCGGCGGCGCGGCCCAGGCCGCCGCGGCCTCCGGCGGCGCCTTCGGGACCGAGGCCGTGCCCACCTCGTCGGCCTGGACCGACCCGGGGGCCGCGGCGCAGGATGCCGGCTGGGGCGGCAGCGACGCGAGCGGCGGCGGGTATGACACCGCCTCCTATGACGACGCCTCCGGCGGCGGCTACGAGGATGACGGCGGCGGCTACGACGAGGCGTAAGCCTTGCGGGCAGGCGCGCGCGGCGCGATGAAGCGCCGATGCGCCTGCCCGACCTCGACCTGGACCTGCTGCGGGGCTTCGTGACCGTGGCCGAGCGCGGCGGCTTCACCGCCGCCGGTGCCGCCCTGGGCCTCACGCAATCCGCCGTCTCGCTCAAGGTGAAGCGGCTGGAGGAGGTGCTGGGCAAGCCCGTGCTGCTGCGCCACCCCAAGCGCGTGGAGCTGACGCGCGAGGGCGAGACGCTGCTGGCCTATGCCCGCCGCATGCTGGCGCTGAACGAGGAAGCGGTGCGCCGCTTCATCGCGCCCCCCGTGCAGGGGCGGCTGCGCCTGGGCGTGGCCGACCACTTCGTGCCCCGCCACCTGACCCCCACCCTGGCCCGCTTCGCCCGCACCTGGCCCGAGCTGCGCATCGAGGTGGAGGTCGGCCGCTCCCACGAACTCCGCGCCCGCCTGGCGAAGGAGGAGCTGGACCTGGTGCTGGGCAAGCGCCGCGACGGCGAGACGGAAGGCCGCGTGCTGTTCACCGAGGCCGTGGTCTGGGTCGCCGCGCCGGACTGGGCGCCGCCGCCCGGCCGCCCCCTGCCGCTGGCCATGCTGCCGCAGGGCTGCATGTTCCGCGACCGCGCGCTGACCGCGCTCGCCCGCGCCGGCACGGCCTTCGAGGTCGCCTACACCTCGCCCTCGCTGCTGGGCGTGGCCGCCGCCGCCCAGGCCGGCTTCGCGCTGACGGTGATGGGCCGCGCCGGCCTGCCGGAGGGGCTGGTGGAGGTGCCGGGCCTGCCCGCCCTGGGCACGGCGGAGATGTGCCTGTTCGGCGATGCCGAGGGCCGCTCGCCCCTGGTGGCGCCGCTGGTGGAGGAGCTGCGCAACGCGTGAGGCCGCCCGCGCATTCGGGCGGGCATGGACCTCACGCAGATCATCGGCTTCCTGGCGACGCTGTGCAGCGTCACCTCCTTCGTGCCGCAGGCCTGGAAGGTGATCCGCACCCGCGACGCCTCGGGCATCTCCACGCGCATGTACGTGCTGACGGTGGTGGGGTTCAGCCTGTGGCTGACCTACGGCGTCCTGCTCGGCTCCTGGCCGCTGATGCTCGCCAACGGCACCTGCCTGCTGCTCTCGGCCTTCATCCTGGCGATGAAGGTGATGGGCCGCCGCGTGCGGGAGCAGGTGGCGGAGAGCATCGGCGCCTGATCAGGCCGCGCGGGCCGGGGCCAGCGCGGCCAGCC
>JBEQBS010000128.1:0-8376 GCA_041639675.1 Rubritepida sp.
GGGGCGCCGCCGCCCCCGCCTGGCTGGGGGGCCGGCCGCTGGCCACCGGCGTGGAGGCGCTGGCCGAGGTGCGCCGGCTGGCCGAGGATGCCGAGCGCCTGGCGCTGGACCGCCGCCAGGCCGTGCTGGTGGCGCTGGACAGGCTGCGGCGCGGGTAGCAGAAGCAGCGCATGCCGCGCACCTTCCTGACGACGCCGATCTACTACGTCAACGACAAGCCCCATATCGGCCATGCCTATACCAGCCTGGCGACCGACGTGCTGGCCCGGTGGAAGCGGCTGGAGGGGCAGGAGGTCTTCTTCCTCACCGGCACGGACGAGCACGGGCAGAAGGTGGAGAAGGCGGCGCAGGATGCCGGCGAGGACCCGCAGGCCTTCACCGACCGGGTAAGCCAGGCCTTCCGCGACCTGACCGCCACCATGGGCTTCAGCAACGACGCCTTCATCCGCACCACCGAGGCGCGCCACCGCCGCGCCTGCCAGGAATTGTGGAAGCGCCTGGCCGACCGGGGCGAGATCTACCTGGGCGGCTACGAGGGCTGGTACGCGGTGCGCGACGAAGCCTTCTATGGCCCCGACGAGCTGACCGAGCGCGACGGCGTGAAATACGCCCCCTCCGGCGCGCCGGTGGAGTGGGTGACGGAGCCCTCCTACTTCTTCCGCCTCTCGGCCTGGCAGGAGCGGCTGCTGGCCTTCTACGAGGCCAACCCCGACTTCATCGCCCCCGCGACGCGCCGCAACGAGGTGATCGCCTTCGTGAAGGCGGGGCTGCAGGACCTGTCCATCTCGCGCACCTCCTTCCGCTGGGGCGTGCCGGTGCCGGGCGACGACGCGCATGTGATGTATGTCTGGCTGGACGCGCTGACCAACTACATCACCGCGCTCGGCTGGCCGGATGAGGGGGAGAGGTGGCGCTTCTGGCCGGCCGAGGTGCACTTCGTAGGCAAGGACATCCTGCGCTTCCACGCCATCTACTGGCCGGCCTTCCTGATGGCCGCGGGGCTGGAGCCGCCCAGGCGCGTCTTCGCCCATGGCTGGTGGACCAATGAGGGCCAGAAGATCAGCAAGTCCCTGGGCAACGTGATTGACCCCGTGGCGCTGGTGGCCGAGTTCGGGCTGGACCCCGTGCGCTACTTCCTGCTGCGCGAGGTGCCCTTCGGCCAGGATGGCGACTTCGCCCGCGGCGCCCTGGTGAACCGCACCAATGGCGAGCTGGCCGACGTGCTGGGGAACCTCGCCAACCGCACGCTGACGCTGATCGCCAGGAACCTGGAGGGCCGCCTGCCGCCGCCCGCCGCGCCGGAGCGCGCGCTGGGCGAGGCCCTGGCCGGGCTGCCGGGGCGGGTGGGGGCGCATCTCGACCGCCAGGAATTCCACCTGGCGCTGGAGGCGATCTTCGCCACCGCCCGCGCCGCGAATGGCGACATCACCGAGCAGGCGCCCTGGGCCCTGCGCAAGACCGACCCCGCCCGCATGGCCGTGGTGCTGCGCCAGCTGCATGACGCGCTGCGCCTGCTGGCCACCGTGCTGCAGCCCTTCATGCCCGGCACCATGGCCCTGATGCTGGACCAGCTCGGCGTGCCGGCGGATGCGCGCGGCCTGGATGCGCTGGCCACGCCGTTGCCCGAGGGCGCGCCCATCGGCACCCCCGCGCCGCTGTTCCGCAAGGTGGAGGCATGATCGTCGATTCCCACTGCCACCTCGACCACTTCCGGGAGGAGGAGCAGCCGGAGGTGGTGGCCCGCGCGGTGGCCGCGGGCGTGACGCGCATGGTGACGATCGGCACGCGGGTGGACCAGGCGCCTTCCGTCAAGCGCATCGCCGAGCGTTTCCCGGAGGTCTGGGGCACGGTGGGCGTGCACCCCCACCAGGCCGGCGACGGGCCGATGCCCACGGTGGAGGAGATCGTGGCGCTGGCCGACCACCCGCGCATCATCGGCATCGGCGAAAGCGGGCTGGACTACTTCTACGACAAGTCCCCGCGCGAGGTGCAGCGGGAGGGCTTCCGCCGCCACATCCGCGCCGCCCGCGCGGCCGGCCTGCCGCTCGCCATCCATGCCCGCGACGCCGACGAGGACATCGCGGCGATCCTGCGCGAGGAGCGGGAAGGCGGCGACTTCGCCTTCCTGCTGCATTGCTTCTCCTCGACGCCCGCGCTGGCCGAGGCGGCGCTGGCGATGGGGGGCTACCTGTCCTTCAGCGGCATCCTCACCTTCCCGCGCAGCGCGGAGCTGCGCGAGGTCGCGGCCCGCGCCCCGGCGGAGCGCCTGCTGGTGGAGACGGATTCGCCCTTCCTGGCGCCGGTGCCGCACCGGGGCAAGCGCTGCGAGCCGGCCTTCACCGCCCTGACCTGCGCCGTGCTGGCGCAGGCGCGCGGCGTGTCGGCGGCGGCGATGGCGGCGCAGACCACGGAAAACTTCTTCCGCCTGTTTCAGAAGGCGGGCGGGCCGTAGCGGTTGGGCCCGGGCTCGCCGGGCCGCGCCAGCCACCACACCAGCAGCAGCGCCAGGCCGATGGCCAGGCCGAGCAGCGGCAGGGCCAGCCAGCGCCCGGCCTCGCTGCCTGCGGCCAGGCCGCCGAGCACCAGCGGCGGCAGCATCGCGCCCTGCCACCAGCCGCTGCGCCCCGTGTCATGCAGGCGCCGCGCCCCGGCCGAGACCGTGGGCACCAGCAGCGCCAGGCTGACGGCGGCGCCCAGGACGCCGCTGCCGATGGCGCCGTCCAGCATGCCGGTGACGAGGCTGACGAGGATGGTGAAGAGGTAGAACCACCAGAACTCGCCACGTCCGGCGCGGCCGGCGAAGCGGGCGTATTGCCCCAGGCAGGCGCGGATCGCCTCGACGAATCCCATGCGGGCCTCCATTGGTTGCGGCGTTGCGCGGGCAGGTCGCGCCCGGGCCGATTCCGGCCACGGCGACAGGGAAGGGGCTGGCGGCATGGCAGGTCAACCGCGCATCCGCGTCACGCTGCTGGGCACCGGCCCGTCCCAGGGCGTGCCGGCGATCGGCGGGGCGGATGGGCGGGGCGACTGGGGCGATTGCGACCCGGCGGAGCCGCGCAACCGCCGCCGCCGCACCGCGGCCCTGCTGGAAGGCGGCGGCACGCGGCTGCTGGTGGATGCCGGGCCGGATTGCCGGCAGCAGCTCCTCGACGCCGGGGTGGGCACGGTGGATGGCGTGGCCTTCACCCATGCCCATGCCGACCACGTGACGGGCCTGGACGAGCTGCGCCAGGCGAACCGCAATGCGGGGCAGGGGATCGCGGCATTCGGCTTCCCCGAGACGCTGAAGGAATTGCAGGAGCGCTTCGGCTATGCCTTCCGCGGGCCCAGCCGCGGCTTCTTCCGGCCCGACCTGCGGGCGCATGAGGTGCTGCCCGGACAGGACCATCATCTAGGATCATTGTCCTTTAAGGCGCTTGAGCAGGATCATGCCGTGATGCGGACCATGGGCCTACGATGCGGACCATTTGCCTATTCCACGGATGTGGTGCGGATGCCGGAGCCGACGCTGGCGGCGCTGCGTGGCGTGCGGGTGTGGGTGATCGGCTGCTTCCGGCTGACCGCGCATCCGGTGCATGCGGGGTTGGCGGAGGTGCTGGGCTGGCAGGCCGCGATCCGGCCGGAGCGCATCATCCTGACCCACATGAGCAGCGCGATGGATTGGGCGCGGCTGCGGGCGGAGCTGCCGCCGGGCATCGAGCCCGGGCATGACGGGATGGTGATCGAGGTCTGACGGAGGGCCGGCGCTGGGGCCGCTGATCGGGCGACGCCTCGGCACCGGTACCCGGGGCCGCAGATCGTGGCCGGCAGGGCCGCTGCGCGCCGTCGCGCTCGGCCGTGGGCGCCAGGCGCGGCCGCTCCATGCGGCCGCCCGGCCCACAGCTTTTCCCCGTGGTTTTCCCCACGCCGTTATTTCCATAATCAATCTTATGTGGTTTTGTGAACTGTGGGCAAAAGCTGTGGATGGCCTGTGCGGCTGTCCCCGCCTACATCTGCGCCCATGCCACACGCTCCGGAATCCGCCGTTTCCCGCCTCCTCCAGGTCATGGCCGCGCTGCGCGACCCCACCGCCGGCTGCCCCTGGGACCTGGTGCAGGACTTCGCCACCATCGCCCCCTACACGGTCGAGGAAGCGCACGAGGTGGCGTCGGCCATCGCCGAGGGCCCGCAGCCCGCGGCGCTGAAGGATGAGCTGGGCGACCTGCTCCTCCAGGCCGTCTACCATTCGCGCATGGCCGAGGAGCGCGGCTGGTTCGCCTTCGAGGATGTGGCGCGGGCCATCGCCGACAAGATGGTCCGCCGCCATCCGCACGTCTTCGGCGATGCGGCGGCGCGGGACGCCGGGATGCAGTCCGCCGCCTGGGACGCCCAGAAGGCCGCCGAGCGCGCCAGCCGCGCCGAGACCGGGACGCTCGCCGGGGTGGCCGCCGCCCTGCCCGCCCTCACCCGCGCCGCCAAGCTGACCAGGCGCGCGGCCGCGGTGGGCTTCGACTGGCCCGATGCCGCCGCCGTGCTGGACAAGCTGGAGGAGGAAGCGGCCGAGCTGCGCGCCGAGCTGCCCGCCGCCGAGCCCGCGCGCCTGGCCGACGAGCTGGGCGACCTGCTCTTCGTGCTCGCCAACCTTGGCCGCAAGCTGGGGCTGGACCCGGAGGCGTGCCTCGCCGCCGCCAACCGCAAGTTCGAGCGCCGCTTCGCCGCCGTGGAGGCCAGCCTCGCCGCCGAGGGCCTGGCGCCGGCCGATGCCGGATTGGAGCGCATGGAGGCCGCCTGGCAGGACGCCAAGCGGTGCGGACTTTAATCCTTTACATCATTCCTAGGATTGCCCCGGCCAGCGCCCGCCGGCGGCCGGGATATCCAAAGCAGGAAAAATGTCTCCGCCATAGCCGGCCGCGGCGGGGATGCGGAGCAGCGTGCCCCCTGCCCCGTCCGGCAGCGGCTCCGGCGTCACCGTCACGATCGGCGCCTCCCGCGCCGCCGCCATGGCCTCGGCCGCGGTGGCGTGGCGCGCCAGGCGCAGCAGGTTCAGCCGCGTGGCGAAGACCAGCTTCGCGCGCCCGGCCGCGGCCTCGGCGATCACCGCCGCAGGGCGCAGCCAGGCGCATTCCACCGCTTCGTGCCCGTCATGCACCGCGTCCTGGTCCTCGGGCGCGAGGGCCAGGAAGAAGTGGGTGTCGAAGCGCTTGGGGCTGTGCGCGGGGGTGATCCAGTGGGCGAAGGGCACCAGCGCCGCGTGGTCGGGCCGCAGCCCGCGCTCCAGCAGCGCGGCGCCGAAGGGCGTGTTCACGTGCAGCGGCGGCGCCGGCGGGTGGGCCAGCAGGATCGCGCATTCCTCCCAGGCCTCGCGGATGGCGGCGACGCGGAAAGGCCCCAGCGCGTCCTCGCCTGGGGCCAGCACGCCATCCGCCTCCTCCACCCGCCCGCCGGGGAAGACCAGCGCGCCGGAGGCGAAGTCCATCTCCCGCGCGCGGCGCACCATCAGCACCTCCAGGCCCCCCGGCCGGTCGCGCAGCAGCAGCAGGGTGGCGGCGGGGCGCGGGATGGCGGGGGGCTTGGCGTCCATGCCGGCCACGCTGGCCGCGCCGCCGGGGGGCGTCAATCCGCGCGGATGTTGCCCTCGCGGATCACCGGCTCCCAGGTCGCGTATTCGCGGCGGATATGGGCGGCGAAATCCTCCGGGCTGCCGCCGACCACGCGGCCGGCCTGCTGGCGGAACACCGCCTCCTGCACCTCCGGCATGGCGGCGATGCGGCGGAAGACCTCGTTGATGCGCTCCACCAGGGGGCGCTCCATCCCCGCCGGGGCCAGGATGCCGTGCCAGACCGACTGGTCGAAGCCGGGCAGCGTGTCCGCCAGGGCCGGCACGCCGGGCAGGATGGGGCTGCCGCCGGGGTGGCTGACCGCCACCGCGCGCGCCCGGCCGTCGCGCACCATCGCCAGCGCGGAGGAGACGGTGGGGAAGCCGAACTGCGCGTCGCCGCGCACCAGCGCCGTCACCATCTCCGCGCCCGAGCGGTAGGGGACGTGGACCATGCGCACGCCGGCGCGCTTGAGGAAGAGCTCCATGAAGAGGTGCGAGCCGTTGCCGTTGCCGGCGGAGGAATAGGTGAAGGCATCCGGCCGCGCGCGGGCGGCGGCGATGACCTGCGCGGGCGTCTGCTCGCTCACCGAAGGGTGGGCGATCAGCGCGCCGGGCAGGTTCACCAGATGGATGATCGGCGTGAAGGCCGCCAGCGGGTCGTAGGGCAGCGCGGGATAGAGCAGCTTGCCGATGCAGTTGGCGCCGATGTCGGCCATCATCAGCGTCAGCCCGTCCGGTCGCTGGGTGGCCACGAAGGCGCCGGCGATGGTGCCGCCGGCGCCGGGCCGGTTCTCCACCACCAGGGTCTGCCCGTTCGCGTGCTCGGCGAAGCGGGAGGCGACGTTGCGGCTCAGCGTGTCAATCGCCCCGCCCGGCCCGAAGGGCACGATGAGGCGGATCGGCCGGTCCGGCCAGGCGGGCTGGGCAAGGGCAGGCGCGGCGAGCGTGGCGGCGCCGGCCAGCACGAGGCGGCGCGGGACGGGGTGCGGCATGGTTTCCTCCGGGGCAGGCTTTGCCCATGTTCCTGCCCCCGGGCGCTGGCCGATGCAAGCGCGCCCGTGCGAGGATGCCGCCATGACCTGGTCCCTGCTCGCCCACGACCCCGCCAGCGGGGCCCTCGCCGTCGCGGTGACGACCTGCGCGCTGGCGGTCGGCGCCTCCTGCCCCTTCCTGCGGGCCGGGGTCGGCGCCGTGTCCACGCAATCCATCACCAACCGCTACCTCGGCCCCGCGGCGCTCGATGCGATGGCGCGCGGGCTGGCGCCGGGGCTGGCGCTGGATTCGGTGCTGGCGGGCGACGAGGGCCGGGGCCTGCGCCAGATCCACGCGCTGGATGCGCGCGGGCGCGTGGCGGCGCGGACGGGGGCGAATTGCGTGGACTGGTGCGGCGCGCTGGATGGCGAGGGCTGGTCGCTGGCCGGCAACATGCTGGCGGGGCCGGAGGTGCTGCTGGCCACGCGCGACGCCTTCCTGGCCCATGCCGGCCAGCCCCTGCCCGAGCGCATGATCCGCGCCCTGCAGGCCGGCGAGGATGCGGGCGGCGACCGGCGCGGCCGCCAATCCGCCGCCATCCGCCTCGTCACCACCGAGGACTTCCCCGACCTGGACCTGCGCGTGGACGACCACCCCGAGCCGCTGCGCGAGCTGGGGCGGCTGCTGGGCCTGTGGCGGCGGGAGCGCGAGCCGATGCTGGCGCGCCTGCCGCGCCGCGCCAACCCGGCCGGCACCCTGGACATGGAGGCGACCGAGGCCGGCTGGGCCGCGAAGGGCCTGGAGCTACGCTTCCGGCGCTGAGGGGGCCAGCCGCGCCTCCAGCGCCGCCACGCGGGCTTCCAGCGCCTCGGCGCGCTCGGTGGCACGGCGGGCCAGCTCCATCGCCGCGGCCAGGTCCTCGGCGCGGGCGAGGTCCAGGCGCGTCACCAGCGCCTCGGCCTGGGCGCGGGCCATGGATTCGAACTCGGCCCGCAGGCCGCCCAGCAGGGACAGGGCGCCGCCCGCCACGCCGGCCAGGTCGTCCAGCCGCTGGCGTCCATCCTTGAACATCGTGCCGCTCCTCATCTGATGGGTGAGGATATAGGCATCCTCATGCGGCGCGTGAACCGGCGCGGGGGATTCAGGAAGCGTTAGGGGAATCGGCGGCATGATCGGCGGGCCGGCAATCCGCCGGGGCGTCGCCTGATCCCGGAAAACCGGGGGGCGGCGCGGTGCACCGCCAGGATGGCGCAGGGATGGGTCCCCCGACCATGCATTCCCCCACCTGGCAGGACATGCCGGATGAGCTGCAGCTGGCATTGGCGCGCGAGGCGCTGCGCCGTGCGGCCGAGACGCTGGCCGAGCACGCGGAGGTGCTGGCGCTGGAGATGGAGACCGGCGCCCTGGCCGATCGCGGCGGGCCCGATGCGCTGCGCCTCTTCGCGCATGTGGTGCGCGCGACCAGCCTGGATTCGATGGGCGCCGTGGGCCACGCCTGATACGGGCGGCGCTTGCGGCAGGCGGCGATCCTGCCGATCGACGTTGCGGCGGGCACGGACCCGTCCGCCCCCGCGGGCGCGCTGAAGCGCACCGGCAAGACCCGCACCGCCGTCACCCGCGCCATCGGCGAGCTGGCGGTGCTGCTGGGGGCCGGCATCCCGCTCGAACGGGCGATGGCCCTGCTGCTGGACTCCATAGAGCAGCCCGCCTTGCGCACCGAATTCGCGGCGATGCAGCAGGCGGTCAAGGAAGGTGCACCGCTGTCCCGCGCACTGGCGGACCGGCCGGCGCTGTTCCCCCCTGTGACCGCCGCCATGGCCGAGGCG
>JBEQBS010000129.1:0-8270 GCA_041639675.1 Rubritepida sp.
CGGTGCGCGGCAGGCTGGCCGCCGTCACCACCGCGCGCGGGTGCTTGAAGCGGGCCAGCCTGCCCTCGAAGTGGCGCAGCACGGCGGCTTCGTCGAAGCCCTCGCCGGGCACCACCACGGCCACCGGCACCTCGCCCCAGCGCGGGTCGGGGCGGCCGACCACTGCGGCCTCCCGCACGCCGGGCGCCGTCAGCAGCACGCGCTCCAGCTCCGCCGGGGCGATGTTCTCCCCGCCCGAGATGATGAGGTGCTTCAGGCGGTCGGTGAACCAGAAGCGGCCATCCGCGTCCTGCCGGCCGGCATCGCCGGTGCGGAACCAGCCATCCTCCGTGAAGGCGGCGGCCGTGGCCGCGGCGTCGTTCCAGTAGCCGGCGAAGAGGTTGGGGCCGCGCAGCTGGATTTCGCCATCCGCGGCGATGCGCGCCTCGCAATCCCCCACCGGGAAGCCGATGGAGCCGGGATGCGCCAGCGCCTCCTCCGGCGATTGCGCGATGGCGATGGGCCCGGATTCGGTGAGGCCATAGACCTGCTGCACCGGCACGCCCTTGGCATGGAAGGCGGCGATCAGCGCCGGCGGCACGTCCGACGAGCCGGCGCCGATGGCGCGCAGGCAGGAGAGGTCGGCCGCTTCCCAGCGCGGATGCGCCACCAGCGCGGCCATGATGGCGGGCACCAGCAGCGTCAGCGTCGGGCGGTCGTCGCGCAGGCTGTCGAAGACGGCGTCGGCGTCGAAGCGCGGGTGCAGGATGACCTGCGCGCCGGCCACCAGCGCCGGCAGGGTCTGGATGGCCAGGCCGCCCATGTGGAAGAGCGGCAGGACGGTCAGCACGCGGTCCTCGGGCGTGAGGCCGAACAGGGCGATGGCGTGCCGGATGTTGGCCATCACCGCATCCTGCGTCAGCACGGCGCCCTTCGGGCGGCCGGTGGTGCCGGAGGTGTAGGAAATGAGCAGGGGCGTGTCGCCGCGCACCTCGGCGGCGCTCTCGTTCAGGCGCTCCCAGACCATGGGCCCGCAGAACCCGGCGGCGAAGTCCTCCGCGTCAATGCATTCCGGCCGGTCCGGTCCGTCCATTCCATCGAGATAGGGGTGCCGAATGCCGAAGGGGATGAAGGGCTCGCCCAGCCCGCCATCGCCGGTGTGGGTCAGCACCCAGTTCAGCCCGCAATCGGCTTCGATGCCGCGCAGTTCCGCATCCGTCAGCCGCCAGTTCAGCGGCACGCAGGGCCAGCCGGCCAGGGCGCAGGCCAGCAGCGTCGTCAGCGCGTGCGGGTGGTTGTGCTGGAGCCAGCCGATGCGCGGCGGCGCCGGCCAGCGGTTCTCGGAATGCAGGATGGCGGCGATGTATTCGGCGTCCTGCCGCAGCAGTTCCCATCTCCATTGGTCGTAGTCCGCGCAGGGCGGCGGGTGGCTCACGGCCAGCGCCTTCGGCCGCTCCGCCGCATGCCGCGCGATGGCGGCGAAGAGCGCGCTCCCCTCACCCATCCGTCTCGCCCTTCTCGTACAGCGCGTCGCGGCCGATGCGGTCCAGGCACAGCTCCGCCGTCCAGGGCAGCATGAGCGAGCCGCAGCGGCTGTCGCGGTAGAGGCGCTCCAGCGGCAGGCTCCGCAGCATGGATTGCCCGCCGCAGGTGCGCACCGCCTTGGTGGCCAGGGCGTTGGCGTTCTCCATCACCGTGTTCTGCGCCGCCAGCGCGCGCAGAACCTCCTCCTTCGACGGGTCCGGCCCGGCCTCGCTGATGGCCTGGAACCACAGCGCCTTGGTCTGCTCCAGCATCACTCGCATCTCGGCCACCGCAACCTGCTTGGTGGCGTACATGCGGCGCTTCACGGGGGGCATGCCCGGCTGCTCGCCGCGCAGGTAGCGCACGGTGAAGTCGTAGGCCGCCTGGGCGATGCCCATGTAGGTCGGCGTGAGCGTCATGAACATGTGCGGCCAGCGCGACGCCGCCTGGAAATAGAGGCCCGGCGGCATCAGCATCGCCTCCGCCGGCACCCACACATCCCGGAACACCAGCGTGCGCGAGACGGTGCCGCGCATCCCCAGCGGGTCCCATTCGCCTTCCACGCTCACCCCCGGCGCGTCCCGCGGCACGGCGAGATACAGCGTGTCGCGGCGCGACGGCTTCCCCTCCCCCGTCACCTCCGTGCAAAGGATGCCATAGCAATCGGCATGACCGGCGAGGGACGCAAAAATCTTCTTTCCGTTGATCCGGTATCCGCCATCCACCGGCGTGGCGGTGGTGCCGAAGGCCACGGTCCCGGCCGCCGCCGCCCCGCCCTCGCTGAAGGGCTGCGAGAAGACGGCGCCGTCATGCAGGATGCGCGCGTAATGGGCGCGCCGCCGCGCATGGTGGGTGGCGCGGGTGGGCTGGTCCATCTCCAGGTCGTCGGTCAGCAGCCCGGTCCAGAGGGTGCTGCACACATGCATGTTCCAGGTCAGCGCCGTGGCGCCGCAGAAGCGGCCGAACTCGGCGGCGGCCAGGCAATAGGCGCGGAAATCGGCCCCCAGGCCCCCATCCTCGCGCGGGATGCAGATGCCCAGCCAGCCCTCGCGCCGCATGTCGTCGTAATTGTCGGTGGGAAAGCTGGCCTCGCGGTCCCAGCGGGCGGCGCGGGGCGCCAGCACGCGCTGGCCGAACTCGCGGGCGCGGGCCGTCAGCTCCGCCTCCAGCGGCGACAGGCGGAAGCCGCGCGGGTCGAAGATGGGGGCATCGGCGGCGGCGGTGGGCAGGGGCATGTCCATGGCGGGGTCCCTTCAGTCCAGGAAGGCGTGCAGGGCGGCGTGGAAGGCGTCCGGCGCCTCCAGCGGCAACAGGTGGCCGATGCCGGGCAGCACCTCCAGCCGCGCATCGGCCATGGCGGCGGCCATGCGCGCCATGCCACGCGGCGGGGCCGTGGCATCGGCCTCGCCGGCCAGCAGCAGGGCGGGGTGCGGGATGCGCGGGAGGTCGGCCCGGCGGTCGAAGCTGGTCAATGCGGCGAGGGTGACGCGATACGCCGCCTCGTCCACGCCCGACATGGCGGCGATGGCGGCGGGCAGCGCGGCGGGGTCGGCGGCGGGGCCGGCCATGCACGGCACCAGGGCGGCCGCCACGCCTGCCATGCCCAGCCCCTCATCCAGCGGGCGCTGCCGGGCGGACAGGAAGGCCGCGCGGAAGGCCGGGTCGCTGCTGCCGAAGGCGGGCGAGGAGGCGGCGATGACCAGCCGCCGCACCCGCGCCGGGTGCCGCAGCGCGCCCTCCAGCGCCACCATGCCGCCCAGGGAATGGCCCACCCAGTCGGCCTGGGCCAGGCCGGCTTCGTCCAGCAGCGCCGCGGCGGCGTCGGCCATGGCGGCGATGCTGCCCAGCGCGGGGCGTGCGCCGTCATAGCCCGGCAGGTCCAGCGCCAGCACCCGGCGCGGCGCCAGGGCCGCCACGGTCGGCGCCCAGAGCGACGCCCGCCCGCCGATGCCGTGCAGCAGCAGGGCCGGCGTCACAGGAGGCGCCCCCGCTCCACCACGGCTTCGCCGTCGAGCGTGATGGTGGTGTTGAACACGGGGATGTCGAAATGCCCCTCGGTGTGGCGCCCGGCGAATTCGTTGGCGCCGGTGCTGAACAGGAAGTTGCCGGCCACCGCGCGCAGCTCGGTGCCGTTGGTCTCGGCCTTGTCCAGCATGGCCAGCGCCTCATAGCGCGCGCGCGGGTTCAGCCCCCAGCCGACATGGGAAACGGCGTAGGCCGCGCGGTCGCCCCAGGCTTCCAGGTAGCGGCGCGTCATCTCGGCATCCGCGCCCGTGCCCTCGATGCGGGTGACGTGGTCATCCTCGATGGTCAGCACCACCGGGCGCTCCAGGTAGCGCTTGAAGGTGAGGTTCACGTCGCCGGCATCCAGCACCAGCCGGCCATTCACCGCATGGGCGCGGGGAAAGGAGACAACGACGCCGCCCGGCCAATGCGCCACCGTGCCGGGCCGGTCCGTCCAGCCCCAGACGCCGGCGGTGGCCGCGCCATCCATCAGGCAGGTCAGGTCGGTCCCGGCTTCGGAGGTGACGCGCATGGTGCGCGCGGCGCGCAGGCGCTTCACCGCGGCCTTCACCGGCAGGTCGTCGCCCTCGCGCGGCACCAGGCGCTCCAGCGTTTCCGGGTGCTCGTCGCTCACCATCAGCATGCGCGTGCCGGCCTTGAGGATGCCGGGCAGCTCGGGCGCATGCAGCAGCCCTTCCACCGTCAGGTCCAGCAGCAGGGGGCAGGCCGCGATGGCGGCCAGCGCGGCGGGATGCCCGGCCAGCGCACGGGAGGCGCCGGTGGAGCGCACCTGCACCGGCGCCGTGGGCCGCGGGGATGGCACGGTGATGCGCAAGGGCCGCGCGCCCAGGCGGTGCAGCGCGGCCTCGGCCAGGGCCAGGTTCACCGGGCGGGACAGCGTCTCGGCCAGCACGGCCACGCAATCGCCGGGGCGCACCGCGCAGCGGCGAAGCACCTCCTCGAAGGCGTCCTGCCAGCCCGGCTCCATCGGCATGCGTCTTCCTTCCCTGACGTCATGGGCAGCCTAACAAATGAAAATTCATATGTCAGGGAGAATCCCATATCCGCAGTTCCCCGAATAGGAACCCGTTCAGCCTGCATTCATACTATGGGGCATGGACACGTCATTCCGAGAAGCCGTCATGGACGCCACCGCCGCCACCGTCGCGCCCGAAGGCCGCTTCGTGGATGACTACCTGCTGTCGCTGCTGGCGCGCGCCTCGCACGCCATCTCGGCGGAGTTCCATGCCACGCTGCGCCGCGCCGGGGTGCAGGTGCCGGTGTGGCGCGTCCTCGCCTCCCTCACCGGCAGCGAGGGCGAGACGGTGACGGGCCTGGCCGATGCCTGCCTCCTCCAGCAGCCCACCATGACCAAGCTGCTGGACCGCATGGTGCGCGACGGCCTGGTGCGCCGCCTGCCCGACGCGCGGGACCGCCGGGTGGTGCGCATCCAGATGACGCAGCGCGGCGAGGCGCTGGTGCGCGACCTGCTGGTGCAGGCCCGCCAGCACGAGGCCACGGTGCTGGCCCGCTTCCCCGACATCGGGGCCCAGCAGCTGAAGGAGCTGCTGCGCGCCATCGCCACCCGCCCGGCCCGGGGCGCCCGCCGGCGCGAGGCCGCGTGAGGCTCCCCTCGCCCGGGGAACTCGGCCCCTGGGTGCTGGCGGCCGTCGCGCTCGCCGCGGTGGTGCAGATCCTGGTGCTCGTCACGCGATAGGGCTGCCCTTGTACTGAGCATCCGGCCGCAGTGCCGGCCATCCCTGCCCGTGTTTTATGCTTGTGCCCCAGCGCCGCACCACCTGATGCTGCTGGCATGCAACGCCGTGCCCTCCTCGCCCTGTCTGCCCTTCCAGGTCTTGCCATGGCACAGCCCGCCTGGCCCACCCGGCCGGTGCGCGTCATCAATCCCTATTCCCCCGGCGGCACCACCGACGTCGCGATGCGCCTCATGGCGCCGCGGCTGGAGCGCGATTTCGGCCAGCCCTTCCCGATTGAGGCGCGTCCCGGCGCCGGCGGTGCGGTCGGCACCCTGGCGGCGGCGCAGAGTACCGATGGCCACACCCTGCTGGTGACAAACACCGGCCCGCTGGCCGTCGCCCCCAGCGTGATGGCCAATGCGGGCTACGACCCGGCACGCGACTTCCGCTACATCCACCTGTTCGGCGGCGCGCCCATCGTCATCGCCGTGAAGGCCGACGGGCCCATCCGCACGCTGGAGCAGTTCGTCGCCCTGGCGCGCTCGCGGCCCGAGGCGGTGTCCTACGCCAATTCCGGCCCCGGCTCGATGGGCCACCTCGCTGGCCTCGCCTTCGAGGGCGCGACGGGCGCGAGGCTGCTGCACATCCCCTTCCGCGGCGCGCCCGAGGCGCAGGCCGGGGTGCTGGCCGGCGACGTGGTGGCGCTGATGGACACGGTGGGCGCCCATGCAGGCGCCATCCGCCAGGGCAGCCTGCGCGCCATCGCCTTCACCGCCGAATCCCGCGTGCCCCTCTTCCCCGGAGTGCCGACGCTGCGCGAGGCCGGCATGGCGCAGGGCGTGATCTCCAACTGGTTTTTGCTCTGCGGCCCGGCCTCCTTGCCGGAGGCGCAGGCCGTGCGGCTGGCCGTCACCTGCCGCGCCGCCTCCGCCGAGCCCGCGGTGCGCGAGCGCCTGGAGGGGCTGGGCCTCGTGTCCCTCGGCGACCTGGCACCCGAGGAGATCCGCGCCTTTGTGGTGGCGGAGGGCGCGCGGTGGAAGCCGATCATCGAGGCGGCAGGGCTGCGCGCCTGACCGGCGGCGCATGCCGCTGCCGGCGGCAGGGCACGGCGCGCCCGTTCCACAGGTGGGACATCACCACCCCCCGTATCAGCGCCCCGCCAGCCACAGGCAGCGCAGCCCGGCCCCGGCGAAGAGCGCGGCGCCGAGGAACAGGCCGGCGGGGGAATCCTCGGCCGTCACCGTCGCCGCCTCCGCCCCCAGGGTCAGGAACAGGCCGCCGATCAGGCACAGCGCGAAGCCGGCCGCGCGCAGCTTGCGCTGACCTGCGCCGATCAGCGCCGCCTCCGCCTCCGTTACCGAAGCGGCCTTCCCGCCGCCCGGCAGGGCGAAGGACAGCGCCACCAGGGCCAGCAGGATGGAGGCCAGCGCCTCCCGCGGCAGGTCGTTCCAGCTCCGCATCACCCAGCCCAGCAGCAGGTCGGACATGGCACGCTCCTTCGTTACGCAGGCAGCCTACAACTGGAAGCATTGCCGAAGCCTTCAAGGCATGACGGCAACGGCTTCACCGTGCACCGGTGGTGCAACGCGGCGAAGGGCGCGCTATTTGCGGAAGCGTGAGCACCGCACCCGATTTCCTGGACCATGACCGGCCCGACGTGCCGAACCTCGTGGTCGCCGAGGGGGTTTCCCCCTTCCACCTCGCCCGCAAGCCGGTGCGCGGCCGGCTGGTCCGCCTGGGCCCGCTGGCCGAGGCCCTGCTGCCCCGCCACGGCTACCCCGAGCCGGTGACGCGCCTGCTGGGCCAGGCCCTGGCGCTGACCGCCGGGCTGGCGGCGGCGCTGAAGTTCCGCGGTTCCTTCTCGCTCCAGGCCAAGGGGGACGGGCCCGTGCCGCTGCTGCTGGCCGACTGCACCGATGGCGGCGAGCTGCGCGGCCATGCCCGCATCGAGGCCGAGAAGCTGGCGATGTACGGCAGGAACCCGTCCCACCGCGCCCTGCTGGGCAAGGGCTACCTGGCCTTCACCTGCGACCAGGGGCCGGAGATGGAGCGCTACCAGGGCCTCGTCGCCATCGAGGGCGCCGACCTGACCGAGATGGCGCAGGGCTACTTCGCGGCATCCGAGCAGCTGCGCACCCACCTGCACCTGGCCTGCGCCCAGGGTTCCGATGGCTGGCGCGCCGCGGCGCTGATCCTGGAGCGCGTGGCCGGCGCGGGCGGCATCGGCGAGGAGCTGGACCAGGCCGCCCAGGACGACGCCTGGGACACCGCCGTGGTGCTGGCCAGGACGCTGACCGACGCCGAGCTGCTGGACGACGCCGTGCCGCCCGCCCTGCTGCTGCACCGCCTATTCGGCCTGGAGGGGCTGGCGCTCGATCGGCCCCGCGCCCTGGCCTATGGCTGCCGCTGCTCGCGCTCGCGCCTTGCGGGGGTGCTGGAGGGGTTCCCGAAGGAGGACCTGGACCACATGGCCCAGGCGGGGGAGATCACCATGACCTGCGAGTTCTGCAACGTGCATTTCCGCTTCGACCGGGCCGCGGTGGGGGGCCGGGCGTGAGCCGCCGCCTGTTCCTGCTGGCGCCGCTCGCGCTCGCCGCCTGCGCGAACGAGCCGCCGCCCCGGGTGGAAGGCCCGCCCATCGCCTATGGCCACCTGACGCAGCTGCGCCTGGACGTGGCCGCCCTGGACTTCGCCGAGCGCGACCCGATGCCGGGCCCGAACGACATCGGCCGCGAGCTCTCGCCCCCGGCGGCCGAGGCCGTGCGCATCATGGGCCGCGACCGGCTGGCCGCCTTCGGGACCGAGCACCGGGCGCGCTTCACCGTGACGCGCGCGCAGATGCTGCGGGAACGCGCGCCGGGCGGGGGCTTCCTGGCCGCCGACCGCGGCGAGCGGCTGGAAGCGCGGCTGGCGGCGCGGCTGGAGATCGTGGACGGCAATGGCCGCCGCCTGGGCTTCGCCGAGGCGGAAACGAACCGGGTGCGGACCGGCGTGGAATCCGCCCCCGCCAGCCGGCGCATCGCAGCCGAGAGCCTGCTGCGGCAGGCGATGTTCGACCTGAACACG
>JBEQBS010000130.1:0-8246 GCA_041639675.1 Rubritepida sp.
GATCGCGCGGTGCGACATCGGTAGCTGCTCCGTGCATCCGAAGGACAGGGAATCAGCCAACCGGACGCAACACAAGACACCCGCGCACAGGTCTCCTAGGAGACGTCGTGCAGGATGGCCTGCCCAATCGCATGCTCAACATGTTCGCAGGCTTCCCGCACGCAGCCGCGGTGGCTTCCATCGCCCACGCTCGGAAGGCGCTCGAGATCAGCGAACAGCAGGTGGACCGCAGCAAGGAGGCCGTGTCGGCCCACGCGGCGGCAACGGTCGCCCGCCTCCGTGCCGAGCTGGCGGGGCTGACCTCCGGCGTCCCCGGCGAGACCGTGGCGGACCTGCTCGCCGAGGTGCAACAGGCCTCGGCTGAGGCGGCCGCGGTCTACGCGCGCCTCCCGGATCTGCGCCAGCGTGTCGTCGACCTCGCCGAGGTGGTGGCGGCTGCGCGTCGCCAGCACAACGCCGACCGGGTGGCCCTGCGCAACTTCACGGAGGCCGGGGCCGCCGCGACCGTTTTCCGCGCCCTGGAGCCAAAGTGCTGCCCTCGCTGCGACCGGACCTTCAGCGCGGAGAGGAAGGCGCGGGAGCGGGAGGCGCTCGCCTGCATGGTCTGCGGCGACGAGGCGCTGCAGGCGGACGTTGAGGACCCAGACGAGGTTAAGGCGCGGCTAGACGAGGCCGTTCGCCTGAGCGGGCGTAGTCGCGCCGATGCGGAGGGGGCGGAGCGGGACGCTCGGCGCGAGGTCGAGGAGGCCGAGGCGTCCATCGATCAGCTTGAGGAGCGGCTGGCCGACACGCTGGCGAAACAGGCGCGCGCGCTCCAAAACGAGGCCGGTCACGCGCGCCGTGCCGTGCTTGAAGCGATGATCGCGGAGATGGAGCAGGATATCGCCGCGGCGGGGGACCGCCCCAGAACGGAAGATGCCGCGATCGCTGATGCGTGCGACACCGTGTTCCGCGCCCGGCTCGGAGCTGAGCAGGAGGCAGTGCTAAAGGACGTGGAGGCGGAGATCCTCACTCTCCTCCGGGCGCTGGGGGTGCCCAACCTTGATGGGGTCCGGCTGACCACGCATCCTCAGCTGAAGATCGTGAAGGGCGGGGTTCCGGTTAGCTACTCCGACCTGAGCATCGGCGAGCAGCTGCGCTGCAAGGTTGCGCTCGTGCTCGCCTTGATGAAGGTCGCCCAGCGTCGCGGCATCGGCAGGCACCCCGGCATCCTTTTCATCGACACCCCCGGCGCGCAGGAGCTGGCGGAGGGGGACCTGAGGGCGATGGCCGCAGGCCTCGCCTCCCTGTGCGGCGACCTTCTCTCCCTCCAGGTGTTCGTGGCCACGAAGCGCGTCGCCGAATTCGAGGCGGCGGTCCCCGCCGGGCACCGGCGGATTGCAGCCCCTGGCGGCACGGTGTGGTAGGCAGGGTGACTTGGTAGGGAGGAAGCCGGTCGGTGACCGCGGACGAGGATGTTCGCGCTGCCTTCGAAGGAGGCGCGCCAAAGCGGCTTGCCGACCTCGGCGGGGCCGAGTTCCTTCGCGGTCGCGAGGAGGAGCTGGCCCGGGCTGTCCTCATGCCCGAGCTGCTGTCACTGGCGCTGGCGGAGATCTCCTCAGAGGCCAGCCCTGGCGATCCCGTCTATGACTTCGTCGTCGCCTGCGCCGCGGCACCCGTCGGCACCACGGCCGTCCGCGCTTCGGACTACAAGGATGCGATGGGGGCCCTCGCGGCTGTGGCGCTGCCGGAGGACCTGGCGGAGCGGTGCCAGGAGGTCCTGGTGGGCCGCGCGTTCCGGCGCGCAGACCACGAGGTGGCCCGGTGGGTGGCGCTCGGCGCATCCCTGCAGATCGCCATTGAGCATCACGACCTCCGCCACGAGCTGATCGGCGCCCTCGTGCGCCTCAAGGTGGAGGGGAACCCCTCGGAGTTCCTGCGGCGGGCTGCCAAGGTGACTGGCGTGGCGCTGTCGCACTGGTCCGACCCCTCCCTGGCCCGGACGCTGGAGCGCCTCAGCCAAGACGAGGGGGCACGCGACGAGGCGCTGTTCGAGCTCGGTATGGCGGCCCTCCGCGACGGCCTCGACGCCGAGGTGTCGGGTGAAGTCGATCGGTGCTTCGAGGTCGCCCGCGACCACTTCACCCTGAGCGTGTCGGTTCGGGAGAACCGCCCGGATGCCCGCACCTACTCTACCGCCCTGTCCCTGCTGAACGCGCTGCGCCGGGGCGACCCCGTCGAGAGCCTGCGAAGCCATGCGGAGACGATCCGCCGCGAGGTGACCATGGCGCGGGCGTGGTCACAGCCAGCGCGCCCCGCATGGCGGTGGATGGGCGCTCGCTGGACCGAGATCGTCCGGTGGCAGGACCTCGCCATGCAGGCGGCTTCGATCGACGAGGCGGCCGACGCGGCCGCGCAGGCGGGAGCGGAGATCGCGATTCGGCATCGGCTCCTCGGCGCCTACGTCGCGAACAGGTCCGTGCTGGGCCGGGGGCCGGGGGGCGTCGAGACCTTTGCCCGGCCCCGGATAGAGGCGCGCCTGCTCCGGGAGGAGGTCGAGCGGGAGGCGACCATGTCCTGGCTGGCCCTGGAGGAGGCCACGCCGTCCTCGCCATGGCGGGAGGCGGCGGCCGAGATGCTGGCGGGGCTGCGGGCGCGGGGCGCACCCTTGGGAAAACGGACGGGGGCGGCCAACCCGGCCTGAGCGCCGCCCCCCACCCGGGCCCTGACACCGCGGCGAACGCGGCTTTCCGCAGCGTGGCCGAGCGCATCATGCGCAACGCGTTCACGCCGATGGCGCAGGGACTGTCCCCACAGGTCGAGAGGATCCTCGAGGAGGTGGCGGGAAAGCTCACCGGACATCCAGACTACGCCCCGGAAACCGCCCAGGCCGCAGTGGACGCCGTCCTCTGGCATCTCGTCCGCTTCCTCGACTACCGCATGGACATGACGCGCGGGCACGACCCCACCGGCAACTACCTCTTTGCCGACAGGGAGCGTGCCGCCCCTCCACCCGTGCCTCCCGCGCAGCAGACGGGCGGCAAGGGGGGGGCCAAGGGCAGCCCCGCGCCGAAGGGCGGAGATCAGCGCGACCAGTTCGAGCGCGAGCTCCAGCTCGACTGCATGCGGATGATCCAGCCCGCCCTTGCGAGGACGGCACGGCTCGAGGTGAGCGACGTCGCCGCGGGCCGGGCGGACATCCTCGTCGAGATGCACCGCACGCGGCTGGTCATCGAGGTGAAGCGCGAGGACAACGACGCCTCCCACGACGCTCTCCTGCGGAAGCACGGCTCCCAAGCGACCGAATACTCGAACACCAGCGCCCGAATCGGCTTCCTTCTCGTGTTGGATCGCTCTCGACCAGACGGAACGGCTGGCCACATTGAGGAGAAGGTGGGGGTACGCGCGGTCCGGAAGCCGGGTGACCGGGAGGACCGGATGCTTGTGATCATGGTAATGCCCGGAAGGCGGAAGCGTCCGAGTTCGATGACGTGACGGCCGTCGGGGAAATTCTCCTCTACGTCGGTGCTCTCGAGCAACGCCCGTTCGGACCTGAGCGGCCGGGTGGCACATCCGCCCCGAAGCGACGGCGTCGCCCTGTGGTGAAGCAATCGGTAGGGGCGCTGAAACGGGGTTCGCGATCTGGAAGACCCCGACAACCGTCGATCGGCCTGCACTGACGTGGTCCAATGGCGCCCAAATCGCCGTTGGCGCCGTGGGGAGGTGACAGCGCTTCCTGCACACCCAAGGTTGCCCTACAGCGGGACCAACCGGTGGACCGAGGCGGCTCTCTCAGTCGTGGGCGCCCGCGCGGTGTTCGAGCGAGATGGCTTCGCAAGACAGTTCGGCGAGTTCGGGGGCTCCCAGACCTCGCTGACCAACGCGAAAGAGAGAAGGGGCGGGTGCCGAAGCCCCCGCCCCTGAAACAGTGCTGGCTGGTCCCCAGCTACGCGAATCTTTCCCCTTACGGGACTGGCCTCGCGTGACGGCGCTTGCCCAGACCAATGCTTCCCCAGTCGGCGCCATAACAGGGTCCGCATTTTATATTTAAGGACCGTGAGGCGTACGCACGGTCCGCCCGACTCCTCGCCGGACGCATCACATTTCGGCTCGGCCACCGCGAGTGTCAAGCCTTATGCTGGTCCAACCACAACCAGACCCATCATGTGCGTGGGACGGAAGTACCGGGCAAGAAGCCGCGCGGCATCACGGATGGTTGTTCCGCTGGACGCCGAATCGTCTACAATGAGCACCCGTCTTCCATGGGGAATGCGGGCGGCTTGGCTGATGTCCACAGTTGAGAAGTAGCGTCGGGCTCGACTGTCCACGCTTTTGATGGACAGGATCGTTTGGGGCGGCAGATTCGACATAATGCCGAGCGCCTGATTGTAACCCGCTAGGTCCACCCGTCTCACCGGGGTCACAGGAGCTGTTGCAAGCACGCTGCCAACCGTAGGCTTCCGCAGAATGTCGTGCACCTCAGCCCCCTTCCCGACACCTCTTGCGATCCTTTCGGCGATTTGCCGAGGGAGGTCCGTGGAGGAGGGCGCAGGGACGATGACGTCGAAATCTCCGGGGCGAAGTTCCAAGCGGAGGCGGGCCACCCCACGCCGGTAGATCTTTCGGAGACTCTGGACCTCGACGCTGTACCCGTTTGTGCGCTTCAGCGCATACATAAGCGGCATGCCATCGTTGCGACGGTCCCCAACCATGGTGCGGCGGTACACGCACTTCACGATCACGCCGTCCTCGGACCGAAAGCTATAGCAGCGCCCACGCGCCCGGGTGACCAATCCGTGCTCGTGTTTGTCGTTGAGCGACACCACTTTGTCGATCGACACATCCAAGCCCAACCTAGTCTCCCCTCGTTCCGCTGGACTCCTCCCGGGTTCTGGGACGTCGAGGGCGGCTACCGCCCGAATCCTGCCAAGTCACTGAACGAGAAGCGCTGCCCGCCGTCCAGGGTGGTCAATCCACTGACCGAGACTCGACGTCGGATCTCGGCCATGATTCGTTCTGCGACCGGACCAGCGTGTTCCGCCGCTTCAGTCGCTGGAGCGAGAAGGGCGTCTGGCCCGCATCTTCGAGGCGATGTCCGATGACTCCGACTTCGACTACCTGATCGTGGACAGCACCATCATCCGCGCCCACCAACATGCGGCGGGCGCCCAAAAGGGGGGGCTGAAGATCAGGCCCTTGGCCGCTCGCGCGGCGGCCTGAGCACCAAGATCCACCTCGCCGTCCGTGGCCTCGGCGTCCCGGTCCGCTTCGCCCTGACGGGTGGACAGCGTGGTGGCTACCCACAAGCCTACGCCCTGATCGCCGGGTTGCCCGCCGAGGTCGTCATGGCCGATGCCGCCTACGACGCCGACCCGCTGCGAACGGTGATCGCCGCCAAGGGAGCCGTCGCGGTCATCCCCAGCAACCCGTCCCGAGCCCGCAAATACCCGCTCGACCGCCACCTCTACGCCCAGCGCCACCTCGTCGAATGCTGCTTCTCCAAGCTCAAGCAGTTCCGCCGCGTCGCCACGCGATACGAGAAAACCGCGCGCAACTACCTCAGCATCATCACCCTCGCCGCCACCATCCTCTGGCTCAGATAAGTGTCCCCAGAGCCTAGGGCACATCTCCGGCAAGTCGGACTTGGCCAAGGCAATCTGCCACGTGCTGGCCCAATGAAGCGCGCTGATGACGGACTGCGCGACGGCCGGATCTACCTCAATAACAATGCCTCCGAACTGCGCCTGCCCACGCTCGATACGGCAGATCCAACGAAAAATTCCATGCGCTCAGTCCTCAGGTCGGACGCCCCAGTAAAAGATGGCTCCTATCCGCGGACTGCCGTCGGGGCCGGTGGCCCCACCCATCAGAATTCCATTTTATGGCTACCAAACCCCCAGGAATTCCACTTTCTGCGGTCAGCCGAGATGATGAAACTCCGACCGAAGGATAACCGAATCAGGGGGTTAGCAAGGGGTTGAATTCCATTTAATGCGGACTCTCACAGCTCAGGCGCGCTCCAGCAGCACGAAATGCGCGTGGTCCCGCCAGGTCCAGCGCTCGCGCACCTGCATCTCCAGGATCTCCAGCGCCGCCTCGAATGAGGCGCGGGTGAAGATCCACCAGTAGGGGTAGTAGCTGGGCGCGCCCTCGCGCAGGTAGGGCATCACCGCGCCCTCCTGCCGCACCGGGGCCAGCGCCTCGATCTCCATCCCGAACTGCTCGCGGTAGTGCTCGGCCAGCACCGCGCGCTCCCGGCCCCGCAGCGCGGCGAAGAGCGCGACGGCGCAGTCCGGGAAGCGCAGCGTGCCGGCCGCGTTCTCGATCACCTCCGGCACGATCACCGTGTTGAGGATCAGCCAGCGCCGCGCCGCCTGGCGGATGTTGAGGATGGAATGCACCGGGTTGGGCACGTGGTAGAGGATGCCCGTGGAGTGCACGACGTCCCAGCGGCCGAGGATGCGCCCCAGCGCCGGGTCGTCAATGTTGGCGCGCTGGAACTCCTCGATCCCGCCGATGCCCCGCGCCGCCGTCTCCTTGCGCCAATGCTGCCACAGGTGGTGGTCGAAGGGCTCGAAATCCGCCATCGCCACGCGCGTGGCGCCGCAGCGCTGCGCCCAGGTGCAGCGCTCGTTGGTGGAGAACTCCCCGATGCCGCCGATGTCCACCAGGGATTGCCCCGGCGCGATGCGGGCGATCCACTCATCCACCGGGTCCTGCGCCGCCTCGCGTCCGATTCCCATGACCTGTCCTGCGGTTGCCGCGGCCAGCATGGCATGGCGGTGCGTTCCGGCCTATGCATGCCGGCAAGCATCATCGGGGAATCACGCCATGCGCCGCCGCCACCTGCCCCTCCTCGCCCTCGCCGCCCCTGGCCTTGCCCGCGCGCAATCCGCGCCGCTGCGCCTGGTGGTGCCCGCCCCGCCCGGCGGCTCGACCGACATCCTGGCGCGGCTGCTGACCGAGCGCGCCGGCGCCGCGCTGGGCCAGGCGGTGGTGGTGGACAACCGCGGGGGTGCGGGCGGCATCATCGGCACGGAGAACGCGGCGCGCTCGGCGCCCGACGGCAACACGCTGGTGATCGGCCACAACCAGACCCATGCCAGCAACCAGTGGATGGCGCGCAACCTGCCCTACCACGTGGCGGACAGCTTCGCGCCCGTGGCGCGGCTGGCCACGGTGCACCACGCCACCGTGGTGCCGGCGAACTCCCCCGCGCGCGACATGGCGGCCCTGGCGGCGATGGGGCAGGGCGGGCGGCGCGTCACCTACGCCTCCTCGCAGGCCGGCAGCGCCTCGCACGTCATCGCCGAGACCTTCGTGCGCCGCATGGGCATGGATGCGACCCACGTGCCCTATCGCGGCGGCGGGCCGGCCACGCAGGACACGGTGGCCGGCGTGGTGGATTTCTACGTCTCCACCTGGCCCGGCGTGGTGGCGCTGGTGCGCGAGGGGCGGCTGCGCGCGCTCTCCATCGGCGCGCCCGCCCGCGTGGAGGGCTTCGGGGAGCTACCCACCACGGCCGAGGCCGGGGTGCCCTTCATGGCGGTGGATGCCTGGTTCGGCCTCTTCGCCCCCGCCGGCACCGACCCCGCGCGGGTGGCGCGGCTGGCGGATGCCTTCCTCGGCGCGCTCCAGGCGCCGGAGATGGCGCCGCGGCTGGTGCAGGCCGGGCTGAACGCCGCCCCGCTGCCCCCCGCCCCCTTTGCCGCCTTCCAGCGCGAGGAGATCGCCCGCTGGCGCGAGATGGCGACGCTGACGGGCATCATGATGGAAGGCTGAGCAGCCAGTCCTCCAGCTGCCGTGCCTGCCCCACCGGGCCGGGCATGGCGTCCAGCGCGCGCAGCGCCGCCGCCGCCTGCGCCTCGCGCGCCGCCGCATCCTCCAGCAGCCAGGCCAGCGCCTCGGCCAGCGCCTCCGGGCGGGGGTCGGCCAGCACGGACAGGCCCTCGCCGGCCAGGGCGGTGCGGGCCTGCACCACCGGCAGGCCGCAGCACAGCATCTCGAACAGCGCCTCGTCCGGCCCGCCGGGGGCGAAGCACAGCCCCACCGTGGCGCCGCTGTAGAGGCGGGCGCGGGCCAGCCAGTCCTCCCAGCCGCGCAGCGCCGCCATGCCGGCCGGCGGCGGCTCGGGCGGCCGGTCCCAGGGATTGCGCGGCTCGGGCTCCGGCAGGCCCAGCAGCGTCACCTCCACCCCCGGCCGGCGGGCCTGGAGCTGCGCCAGCGCCGCCAGCCCCAGCGCGTGGCAGCGGGCGGGGTCCGCAGAT
>JBEQBS010000131.1:0-8172 GCA_041639675.1 Rubritepida sp.
GCCCTGGCCGGCGGCGCCCAGGCCTGCGGCATCGCGCCCCCCGCGCTGGCGCCCGGCGCGCGGGCCGACATCGCCTGGCTGGACGGCACGCCGGACGAGGCGATCTTCGCCGCCGCGCGCATCACCCGCGTGATGGCCGCCGGGCGGCTGGTGGTGGAGGATGGGCGCCACGCCAGGCGCGAGGCCATCGCCGCGCGCTTCCGCCGGGTGCTGGGCCGCCTGCGTGGCTGAGACGCTGTCCGCGCGCATCCGCGCCGCCATCGAGGCGCCGATCCGCGCCGGGGAGTGGCCGCCCGGCACGCGCATCCCCTTCGAGCACGAGCTGGTGGCGCGCTTCGGCTGCTCGCGCATGACGGTCAACAAGGTGCTGAGCGCGCTGGCCGCCGAGGGCCTCATCACCCGCCGCCGCCGCACCGGCTCGGTGGTGGCCGCGCCCTCCGGCGACCGCGCGTTGCTGGAGGTGCAGGACCTGGCGGCGGCGGCGCGGCGGGAGGGGCGGGACTACCGCCACCGCGTGCTGTCGCGCCGCGCGGCGCCCGCCGGCGTGCGGGAGGCGGGGCGGCTGGGCATCGCCCCCGGCGCGCCGCTGCTGCACCTGGCGACGCTGCACCTGACGGATGGCGTCGCGGATGCGCTGGAGCGCCGCGTCATCCTGCTGGACACCGTGCCCGAGGCGGCCGCCGAGCGGTTCATGGAACGCCCCCCCGGCACGTGGTTGCTGGAGAACGTGCCGTGGACGGAGGCCGAGCACGCGGTGGCGGCGGTGGCGGCGGATGCCGCGCTGGCGGCGCGCCTGGGGATCGCGCCAGGTGCACCCTGCCTGCTGCTCGAGCGCCGCACCTGGCAAGGCGCGCGGCTGGTGACGGAAGCCCGGCTGCACTACCCGGGGGAGCGTCACCGGCTGGTGGGGCGCTTCCGGCCGGGTCTGGGCTAGATCATGCTCCGCGCTCCGCCGAGGGGGCTGGTCACGACGCCGATGATCCCATCACGGCGGATCGTGCCCTACCCCTTCAGCCAGATTTCCGCCGTGCGCTCCAGCCGCCGCGCCGCCGCCGTGGCGCCAGCCACGTCATCCGCCGTGCGGGCCAGGGTGGCGCGGTAATCCTGCACGCTGGCATCCAGCCCGCTCACCGCGCGGTCGAGCAGGGTCAGGTTGCCGCGGAACTCCGCCAGCGCCGACTCCTGGTCCTCCAGCGCCGATTCCAGCGAGCGAAGGGCGGCGCGCAGCCGATCCTCGGGTCGGGCAGGGAAGGTCAGGATATCGGCCATGGGTGCCTCCGGTTCGTGGCCGAAGGCTTAACACGTCTCAAAATGCGTTAACAAGGTTAATTTTGCGTGTCAGGCCAGCGCCGCTGCCAACAGGCAGGCCGCCGCGCCCAGCGACAGCACCCAGCGCAGCGCCACATAGCCGCCCGGGATGGCGCCCTTCAGCGCCGCCCATTGCTCGGTGCCCGCGGTGGCCAGCATGGCGGCCGCCAGCAGCCATAGCCCGCCCTTCACCGGCAGCAGCAGCGCCGCCCAGCCGATGAGCGCCGGCGCCACCCCCAGCACCAGCCTTTGCCGGTTGAACGGCGATTCGCCCGCCGCCAGCGCCAGCCCCCAATGCACCGCGCCCAGGAAGGAGAGGATCACCGCGCCGTAGCCGCGCAGGGCCAGCAGCGCATCCGCCTGCCAGCCGGCCAGGGCCAGGGCGGCCAGGGCGGCGGCGGCGAAGGGCAGCAGCCCCAGCAGGCCCAGCGTCCAGGCCAGGCGCATCGTGGTGGGTTCCATGACAACCATCGCACCGCATCCTCGTTCCGCTGTCCAGCATCGGCTATGGGTGGCGCATGGGCGTGTCCTTCGAAGTGCTGACCGTGCTGCTGCTGACGGTCCTCAACGGCGTCTTCGCCATGAGCGAGCTGGCCGTCGTCTCCTCCCGCAAGGCCAGGCTGCTGGCGATGGAGAAGCGCGGCTTCCGCGGCGCCGCCGCCGCCATGCGCCTGCAGGACAACCCGGGCGACTTCCTGCCCACCGTGCAGGTCGGCATCTCCTTGGTCGGCATCCTCGCCGGCGTCTTCGGCGGCGCCGCCATCGCCGGCCCGCTGGGCGACTGGCTGGAGACATACCCCGTCATGGTCGGCTGGGGGCACGAGCTGGCCTTCGTGCTGGTCGTCGTCGCCATCACCTACCTCAACCTCATCCTGGGCGAGCTGGTGCCCAAGCAGCTGGCGCTGCGCGAGCCCGAGCGCATCGCCGTCATGCTCGCCCTGCCGCTGGAGGGGCTGGCCCGCGCCTCCGCCCCCATCGTCTGGCTGCTGTCGCGCTCCTCCGCCCTGGTGCTGCGCCTCTTCGGCGCCCATGCCCCGAACGACCAGGGCGTGACGGAGGAGGAGGTGAAGGCGCTGGTCGCCGAAAGCGCCGAGTCCGGGGAGCTGCACCACAATGAGCGCCAGATGATCGAGCGCGTGCTGCGCCTGGCCGACCGCCCCGTGCGCGCCCTGATGACCCCGCGCCCGGAGGTGGCGTGGCTGCCGCGCGACGCCGCGCCGGCCGAGGTGGCGGCCGCCATCCAGGCGGAATCCATCACGCGCTTCGTCGTCGCCGATGGGCGGGTGGACAATGTGGTGGGCGTCGTCGCCGTGAAGGACCTGCTGGACCAGATGCTGGCCGGCGGGCCGCTCGACCTCGCCGCCGCGCTGCGCCAGCCCACCATCCTGCCCGACAACCTGTCCGCCATGGACGCGCTGGAGCGCCTGCGCGCCGACGCGCTGGGCATCGCCCTGGTGCTGGACGAATACGGCTCCTTCGAGGGCGTCGTCACGGCGTCGGACCTGCTGGAGGCCATCGTCGGTGAGCTTGGGCCGGCGCCGGAATCGCTCAAGCCCGGCGCGGTGACGCGCCATGACGGCTCCATGCTGCTGGACGGCATGATGGCGCTGGACGAGCTGCGCGAGCGCCTGGCGGAGTTCGAGCCGCCGCCGCAATCCGCCGCCTACCACACGGTCGCGGGCCTCATGCTCGCGCTGCTCCAGCGCATCCCGCGCGAGGGGGACCGCATCGCCCATTCGGGGTGGCGGTTCGAGATCCTGGACATGGACGGGCGCCGCGTGGACAAGGTCCTGGCGGTGCGCGAGGAGGCGGCGCCGGGGGTGTGACGCCAGGGGGCGCCGCCCCCTGGACCCCCGCCGGGTGGCCGCGCCACCCGGACCCGGCATCTGATGGGGTTCCGAGGGGCGTGCCCCTCGGCGGGGGCCTGGGGGCGGAGCCCCCCGCGTCACGCGCTCAGCGCATGCTGCTCCCGCACCGCGTGGAACTTGAGCGTCGGGAACTCCTCCTCCGCCCGGCGCCGGCGCCAGTCGGAGGAGAACAGCGCCACCAGCGCGCCGTCATGGTCCTCGGCGCAATCGCTGCGGTGCTGCTTCTGGAAGCGCTCGATGGCGGCGCGGTCCTCGCCCTGCACCCAGCGCAGCACGTCCCATTGCGCGGATTCGAAGCCGACCGGCACGCCGTATTCGGTCTTGATGCGCGAGGCCAGCACGTCCACCTGCAGCAGCCCGACGACGCCGATGATGGGCGGCGAGCCGTCGAGCGGGCGGAAGAGCTGCACCACGCCCTCGTCCGCCAGCTCCTCCAGCGCCTTCTTCAGCTTCTTGGCCAGCATGGGGTCGTCCAGGCGCGGGCGGCGCAGGTGCTCGGGCGCGAAGGAGGGGACGCCGCGGAAGTTGATGGCCTCGCCCTCGGTCAGCGTGTCGCCGATGCGCAGCGTGCCGTGGTTGGCGATGCCCACCACGTCGCCGGGCCAGGCTTCCTCGGCCACCTGGCGGTCCTTGGCGAAGAAGAACAGGGGGGCGTTGACCGGGATCTGCTTGCCGGTGCGCACCTGCGCCAGCCGCATGCCCTTGTCCAGCCGGCCGGAGCAGATGCGCAGGAAGGCCACGCGGTCCCGGTGGTTGGGGTCCATGTTGGCCTGCACCTTGAAGACGAAGCCGGTCAGCTTCTCCTCGCCGGGCTGCACGGTGCGTGCGTCGGCGGCGCGCGCGCCGGGCGGCGGGGCCATGGCGGCCAGGCCCTCCAGCAGGTGCTCCACCCCGAAGTCACGCAGGGCTGAGCCGAAGAACACGGGCGTGAGCGTGCCCTGGCGGAAGGCGTCGAGGTCGAATTCGGGGTAGCCGGCCTGGGCCAGCTCCACCTGTTCGCGCAGGGTCGCGGCCTCGTTCGGGACTTCCTGCGCCACGCGCGGGTCGTCGGCGCCGCTGACGGGGATGCGCACGTCGCCGCCCTCGCGCAGCAGGCGCAGGCTGGGTTCGCGCAGGTCCAGCACGCCGCGGAACTCGCGCCCGCCGCCGATGGGCCAGGCGGCCGGCGTCACGTCCAGCGCCAGGGTCTTCTCGATCTCGTCCAGCAGGTCGAGCGGGTCGCGGCCCTCGCGGTCCATCTTGTTGATGAAGGTGACGATGGGGATGTCCCGCAGCCGGCACACCTCGAAGAGCTTGCGGGTCTGGCTCTCGATGCCCTTGGCGGCGTCGAGCACCATCACCGCGGCGTCCACGGCGGAGAGGGTGCGGTAGGTGTCCTCGGAGAAATCCTCGTGGCCCGGCGTGTCGAGCAGGTTGAAGACCAGCCCGCCGCGCTCGAAGGTCATCACCGAGGTGGCGACCGAGATGCCGCGCTCCTGCTCAATCTTCATCCAGTCGGACTTGGTGCGCCGGCCTTCGCCCTTGGCGCGCACCTGGCCGGCGAGCTGGATGGCGCCGCCCTTCAGCAGCAGCTTCTCCGTCAGCGTGGTCTTGCCGGCGTCGGGGTGGGCGATGATGGCGAAGGTGCGGCGGCGGGCGGCCTCGGCGGCGGGGCTGGTCATGGCCGCCGGGGCTTAGCGCATCACAGCCGCGCGCGCACCTGGGCGGCGGTCGGGATGGGCGCCACGGCGCCATAGCCCTCGGTGGAGAGCGCGGCGGCGATGTTGGCGTAGCGCGCGGCGGTGGGCAGGTCGTCGCCCGCCGCCAGCCGGGCCAGCAGCGCGCCGGCGAAGCAGTCGCCTGCCCCGGTGGCGTCCTTCGCGGCCACGGCGATGCCGGGGATGCGGCAGGATTGCGCGCGCGTGGCGGCGATGGCGCCCTCCGCCCCCAGCTTCAGCACCACCATCGGCGCCAGGCCCAGGTAGAAGCGCAGGATGGAATCGGGGTCCGAGAGGCCGGTGAGCGCCGTGGCGTCCTCGAAGGAGGGCAGGGCCAGGTCGCTCATGCCGATGGCGGCGTGCATGGTGGCGGCGGCGCGGGCGGCGGGCCACAGGCGCAGGCGCAGGTTGGTGTCGAAGCTCACCTTGCAGCCGGCAGCGCGCGCCAGGGCGATGGCGCGGAACACCGCATCGGCGGCGCCGGCGCTGATGGCCATGGAGATGCCCGAGACATGCAGCCAGGATGCCCCGGCGCAGAGGTCGTCCGGGATGTCGGCGGGCGTCATCCGCGCGGCGGCGCTGCCGGTGCGGTAGAAGGTGAAGTGGTGCCCCGCCGCGTCATGGGTGACGAAGTAGATGCCGGTGAAGGCGGCCGCGTCGGTGCGGACGTGGCGCATGTCCACGCCTTCCCGCGCCCACAGCGCACGGAAGGAGGCGCCGGCGGCGTCGTCGCCGAGCGCCGTCACGTAGCCCGCGCGCGCCCCCTGGCGGGCGGCGGCGATGGCGGCATTCGAGGTGTCGCCGCCATGGCCCTCCAGGTAGAGCACGCGCCCTTCGGCGTCGGGCGGGAGCTGGTTGAACTCCAGCATCGGCTCGCCCATGAAGAGCAGCATCGGCGCTAAATCCGGCCGTACTTCGCCAGGCCCTGGCGCAGCGACCTCGCCTCCACGATCAGCTTCGCCTGCTCCGCCTCGCGCGCGTCAATCTCCTGCGCCAGCCGCAGCACCTCCTCCGCCGCATCGGGCGGTACGACGCAGACGCCGTCAATGTCGCCCACGATCAGGTCTCCCGGATGCACCAGCAGCCCGCCGACCATCACCGGCACCTGCGCGGCGATGGTGGCGGTGCGCCCCAGCGTGGTGCCGGGCGAGACGGTGCGCGCGAAGATGGGCAGGTCGTAGTCGCGGCGGATCTCGGGGATGTCGCGCACGCCGGCATCCAGCACCGCGCCGGCATGGCCGTTGGCGAAGGCGCCGGCCGTCATCAGCCCGCCCCAGACCGCCACGTCCACGTCGCCATGCATGCCGATGCAGATCACGGAGCCGGGCGCGCTTTCGTCAATCAGGTCCAGCGCCTTGGCGGGCGGCAGGAACTCGCGCGTCGGCGCGTGCAGCACGGTGGCGGCGGGGCCGACCATGCGCTTCTCGTTGATGCGGTTCTTGATCTCGTGCGCCATGTAGCCGCGCCGGCCGGTGGCCTTGTCCAGCGCGTCGGCGATGGAGGCGATGGCGGCGGTGCGGAAGCCTTCGATGATGCGGGAATCCATGGGTGTCCTCAGGCGGTGACGGCCAGCGCCTCGCGGGCGGCGGCCTGGATGGTGGCGCGGTCGTTGGTGGCCAGCGCGCGGGGATCGGCCAGCTTGCCGCCGATGCCGACGAAGGCGGCCCCGGCGCGCAGGTAGTCGGCGGCGTTGCCGGGCTCCACCCCGCCGGTCGGGCAGAAGGGCAGGCCGGGGAAGACGGCGCGCAGGGCCTTCAGGTGCGCCGGCCCGCCGGCGGTGGAGGCGGGGAAGAGCTTCACCACCTCGGCGCCCGAATCCTGGGCGGCGCGCACCTCGGTGGGCGTCATCGCGCCCAGCATGCACAGCGCGCCCTGCACGCGGCAGGCGGCGGCGATCTCCGGCGCCACCCAGGGCGTGACGAGGAAGCGCGCCCCGGCGGCGATGGCGGCATGCGCCGTCGCCACATCCGGCACCGTGCCCATGCCGAAGGTCAGCGCCGGGTCATGCGCCAGGTCGCGCAGCACCTCCAGCGCGCCGGGCGTGGTCATGGTCAGCTCGAAGGTGCGGAAGCCTTCCGCGGCCAGCCACTCGACGGCCAGGCGCGACTGGCCGGCGGTGGCGGTGCGGATCACGGGGATGACGCGCGCGGCGCGCAGCGCGGCGATCACGGGTTCACCCGGTGCAGCGGCGCCTCGCCGCGCAGCACGCGCGCGACCTCCTGCGCCGACATGGATTGCAGGTCGCGGATGCTGTCCTCCGAATACCAGGCGGCGTGGTCGCTCAGGATGGCGTTGCCCAGGCCGCGCAACGGGTGGTCCATCGGCGGGGGCTCGCTCTCGAACACGTCCAGCGCGGCGCCGCCGATGCGGCCCTCCCGCAGGGCCACGGCCAGCGCCGCCTCGTCCACCAGGGCGCCGCGGGCGGTGTTGACCAGGATGGCGTGCGGCTTCATCGCGGCCAGGAAGGTGGCGTCCACGATGTGCCGCGTGGCCGGCAGCAGCGGCGCATGTAGGGAGATGGCGTCGGCCTCCCGCGCCACGGTCATGGCGTCGGCCAGCGCGCAGCCCTCGGGCGGGGCCGCCAGGCCGGGATCGGCGATGAGGATGCGCGCCCAGCCGAAGGGCCGGGCCTTGCGCAGGAAGGCGGCGCCGATGCGCCCCAGGCCGATCATGCCCAGGGTGCGGCCGCGGATGCGGAATTGCGGCGGCGTGCGCGGCACGCCCCAGAGGCCGGCATCCAGCCGCGCGCGGGCGGCGGGCAGGCGGCGCCACAGCGCCAGCAGCAGCGCCATGGCGTGGTCCGACACCTCCTCGGTGCCGTAGTCGGGCGTGTTGCATACGGCGATGCCGCGGGCACGCGCGGCATCCAGCGCGATGTTGTCCACGCCCACGCCGGCGCGGGCGATGACGCGCAGGCGGGGCGCCCCCGCGATGGCCTGCGCCGTCACGGGGCTTTCGCGCACGATCGCGGCCACGGCATCGCGCAGCGCCTCGGCCACCCGCGCCGCGTCGCCGCGGCACGGGCGCAGTTCGACCGCCACGCCGAGGGGCGAAAGGATCGCCCGCTCGGTCTCGTAGCTGCCGTAGCCATCGTCAATGATGGCGCAGATCATCAGCCCTGCGCCGTGCGCGTCGCGGCCAGCAGCTTCTCCACCCATTCGCGGCCGATGTCGCGCTCCGCCTCCAGCCATTGGCGCACGGCGGGCTGGGCGATGCGGCGGAAGGCGTCCACCTGCGGGGCGCTCAGGCGCTGCACCGTCATGCCGCGCTCGCGCAGGATGGTCTCGGCATTGGCATCC
>JBEQBS010000132.1:0-8170 GCA_041639675.1 Rubritepida sp.
GGAGAGGACCACCCATGCCCGACGCCGCGACCCTGAACGCCCTGCGCGCGGCCGTCGAATCCGGCTTCGAGGAGCAGCTGCGCTTCCTGGCCGACATCGTCCGCTTCCAGTCCCTGCGCGGCCGCGAGGCGCCCCTGCAGGACCACCTGGCCCGCTGGCTGGCCGGGCGCGGCTACGCCATTGACCGCTTCTCGCTCGCCGATGTCGCGCTGGACTCCCATCCCAAGGCGGCGCCGCTGGAAGGGGTGGAGCCGGGGCAGTCCATCCAGGTCGTCGCCTCGCGCCGCTGCGCCGCGCCCACGGGTCGCTCCCTCATCATGCAGGGCCACATTGACGTGGTGCCGGAGGGGCCCCCGGCCATGTGGACCGTCCCGCCCTGGTCCGGCGCGGTGCAGGACGGCTTCCTCTACGGCCGCGGCGCGGCGGACATGAAGGCCGGCGTCTCCGCCATGGCCTTCGCCATGGAGGCCATCCGCGCCTGCGGCTGGTGCCCGGGCGGCGACGTGCACCTGATGACGGTGACGGAGGAGGAAAGCACCGGCAACGGCGCGCTGGCCACCCTGCTGCGTGGCTACCGCGCCGATGCCGTGCTGATCCCCGAGCCCACGGGCCACACCATCACCCGCGCCCATACCGGCACGGTCTGGTTCCGGCTGCGCGTGCAGGGCATCCCCGTCCATGTCGCGGTGGCGCAGAGCGGCTCCAACGCCATCATGTCGGCCTGGCGGCTGGTCCAGGGGCTGGAGCGCCACGTCGCCGCGCTGAACCAGGAGGCCCGGGCCCATCGCTGGTATGGCGAGGTCGCGGACCCCATCAAGTTCAACCCCGGCATCATCCGCGGCGGCGACTGGGCCAGCAGCACGCCGGCCTGGTGCGAGGTGGAGTGCCGCATCGGCCTGCTGCCCGGCACCCCGCCCGCCGAGGCGATGGAGGGCGTGCGCCGCGCCGTGGCCGAGGCCACGCGCGGCGACCGCTTCCTGGAAGCCAACCCGCCCGAGATCACCTTCCACGGCTTCCAGGCCGATGGCTTCGTGCTGGAGCCGGGCAGCGAGGCCGAGGCCGTGCTGGCCGAGGCCCACCGCGCCGTGCATGGCGAGGCGATGGGCGCGCGCCTGTCCACCGCGGTGAACGACACGCGCTACTACGGCCTCGACTTCGGCATGCCCGCCCTGTGCTACGGCCCGCGCGGCGAGGGCATCCACGGCTTCGACGAGCGCGCCGACATCGAATCCCTCAAGGCGACGACGCTGGCCCTCGCCGCCTTCGTGGCCGACTGGTGTGGCGTCACACCGTCGGGCTGAGCGGCCCGTTATGGGCGAGGAACTTCTCCGCCGCCCGGTGCAGCACGCGCAGGTTGGCCGCCAGGTCCTCCTCCTTCGTGTCCTCCGCCCAATGGTGGCTGATGCCGCCGATGGAGGGGGTGAAGAGCATCGCCGCCGGCATCAGGCGGGCCATGTACTGCGCGTCATGCCCGGCGCCGCTCGGCATCCGCATGTGCCGGCCGGGCGCGATCTCCTCCGCCGCCTGCTCCAGCGCGTCCATCATCGCCGGGTGGCAGGGCGCGGGGACGGAGCGGGACATGACCTGGAGTTCCGCCGTGCATCGCTCCCGCCGATTCGATTCCTGCACGATGGCGCGCAGGGTGCGCTCCATGCGCTCCAGCGTCGGCACGTCAATGTCGCGGAACTGGAACAGCACCTCGGCGCGGCCGGGGATGATGCTCTGCGCGCCGGGGTCGAGCGCGATGCGCCCGCAGGTCCAGGTGGAGCGCTCGCCGCAGACCATGGGGAACTCCTGGTCCACCCGCGCCAGCAGCCGCACCGCGGCCAGGCCGGCGTCGCGGCGCTCGGCCATGGTGGTGCCGCCGGCATGGTCCTGCATGCCCTCGATGACGATGCGGTACTGCCAGATGGCGACGATGCCGGAAACGACGCCCACCTGCAGGCCGCGCGATTCCAGCTGCGTCCCCTGCTCGATGTGCAGCTCGAAGAAGCCCTTGTAGCGCGCGGGGTCCAGGGTGAAGCGCGGGCGGCCCGCCAGCCCGGCCTCCGCCAGCGCGTCGCGCAGCGTCTTGCCGTGGTAGCGGTTGGACAGCCCGTCAATCTCCGCCTCGGTCAGCGTGCCCGAGGCGCTGCGGCTGCCGATGAAGCCGCCGTAATGGCCTTCCTCGTCGGCGAAGCAGATCACGTCCACCGGCAGGCCGGCGCGGGCCAGGGCGACGCCGGCCACCACGCCCAGCGCGCCGTCCAGCCAGCCGGCCTGGTTCTGCGTCTCGATGTGCGACCCCACCAGCAGCTTCGGCCCCTGCCCCGGATGGCGGCCGATGATGTTGCCGATGCCGTCCATCTCGGCCTCGAGCCCGCATTCCTCCAGCCGCGCCAGCAGCCAGCGGCGGCTTTCCATGTCCTCCGGGCTGTACGTGGGGCGATGCACGCCGGTGCGGAACCGGCCGATCTCGCGCAGCTCGTGCAGGTCCTTCAGGAAGCGGTCGGTGTCCGGCGCGGTCATGTTGCCCCCTGGCATGTCAGGCGCGCAGGATAGCCGCATGGACATCCAGCGCCACCCCACGCCCGATGGCGGCCGCCCCTTCCCGCCCTTTTCCATGAGCGTCCGCCACGGGCCGACGCTCTACGTCAGCGGCCTCGGCCCGGTGGCGCCGGATGGCACGATCGCGCGCGGCGACTTCGCGCTCCAGTTCGCGCAGGTGATGGCGAACCTGCATGCGGCGCTGGCCCAGGCGGGCACGGACATCAGCCGCGTGCTGAAGACCAACGTCCTGCTGGTGCGCGCCACCGACGTGGAGGCGATGAACCGCCTCTACCGCGCCGCCTTCCCGGCCGATGCGCTGCCGGCGCGCACCACCTGCGTGGTCGCCGCCCTGCCGGTGCCGGATTTCCTGCTGGAGATCGAATGCGTGGCGGCGGTGGGATGAAGCCCCGCGGGCGGCGCGGCGTTGTTGGCCGCATGCCCGACGACGATTGCCTGCCCCTGCGCCTGGGCCCCTGGCTGGCCCGCCACGACGACCCTCCCGAGCCCGAGGAGGGGGAGGCCGCCGAGCCGGGGGATGACGCGCCTACAGGGTGAGGCCGCCATCCACCACGATGGTCTGCCCCGTCACCATCGCCGCCCCGGCCAGCAGGAAGACGATCACCTCCGCCAGGTCCTCCGGCTCGCAGCGGCGCTTGAGCGCGGCCTTGTCTATGCTCGTCGCGCGCTGCTCGTTGGTCCACTCCACCTGCCAGGAGGAATTGACCGCCCCGGGCGCGATGGCGTTCACCCGCACCTCCGGCCCCAGCCCGCGCGCCAGGTTGCGCGTCAGCGACACGACGCCCGCCTTGGTGGCGCCATAGGCCATGGAGGACCCCGGATAGCCCAGCCCGGCGATGGAGGCGGTGCTGACCACCGCCCCGCCCGCCGCCTTCAGGTGCGGCGCCGCGGCCTTGATGCAGCGGAAGACGCCCAGCAGGTTCACCTCGATCACCGCCTGCCACAACTCTTCGGTGATGCGCTCCAGCTCGGCGGGCGCGATGGCGGTGCGGGTGCCGGGCGTGCCGGCGTTGCACACCAGGAAGTCCAGCCGGCCGAGGTCGCGCACCGCCTGCTCCACCATGCGCGGGCAATCCCGCGCGTCGCCCACGTCGCCGGGGGCGGACAGCACGTCCATCCCCTCGGCGCGCAGCGCCTCCACCACCTCATGCCCGCGCGCGTCGTCCGCCAGGTGGTTGATCGCCACGCGGCAGCCGGCCTTGCCCAGCATCCGCACCGTGGCGAGGCCGATGCCCGAGGCGCCGCCTGTGACGAGCGCCGTGCGCCCCTTCAGCTCATAGGCGATCATCGCGCATACCCCGCCATCGTGCCGATCTCCCGCAGCGCCTTCTTGAGCGCGATCAGCCGCCGGTCCCGCTCCTCGAACAGCCGCGCCGGGTCGTCGCCCCAATCGTAGTAGCCGCGGCCGGACATGACGCCGGTGGCGCCATCGGCGATCAGCGCATCCATGGAGGGGCTGGCGTCGAAGGGCTCGGGCGGGCTGTACATGCGGTTGCGGAAGGTGTGCTGCAGCAGGGGCAGCCCGGTGAAGTCCGCCTTCGCCATCACGCCGACGATGGGCATGCGCAGGGCGATGCCATGCACCACCGCCTCGTCCACCGTGCGGGCATCGGCGTAGCCATTGTCAATCAGCCACTGCACCTCGTTCTGCACCGTGGCCTGGATGCGGTTGGCGATGTAGCCGGGGATGAAGCGCTTCATCACCACGGGCTTCTGGCCCATCGCCAGCAGCGCGTCGCGCACCGCCTCCAGTCGGCCCGGTTCCAGCTCCTGCGAAGGCACCAGGTCCACCAGGTCCACCAGGTAGGGCGGCGTGTACCAATGCGCGATCATCGCCCGCGGCAGCAAGGCGGCCGGCATCAGCGGGAAGACGTCGAGGTAGGAGGTGTTGGAGGCGAGCGTCGCGCCCGGCGGCAGCAGCGCTTCCAGCCGGGCATAGAGGTCGCGCTTGGCCTCCGGTTGCTCCACGATCGCCTCGATCACCAGCTCCGCGCCTTCCACGCAATCGGCCAGATCCGCGTGGCAGGTCACGCGCTGGGCCAGGGCGCCGGGCTCCATCCCCTTGTTCTCGCCATGCGCGGCCAGGGTGGCCAGCGCGGTCTCCATCAGCCGCGGCGCGCGCTCCAGCGTCGGCGCATGGGTGTCGGTGATGCGGACGCTGTGCCCGCCCATCGCCCAGACCAGGGCGATGCCATGCCCCATCAATCCTGCGCCCACCACCGCGACCCGCATCGCCGTTCCTCCGTCTCCGTTGCGGCGAAGGCTGCGCGGCGCGGGGCGCGCGGTCAACCGGCCGGGCGCATCCGCAGCAGGTAGCGCTGCCGCCCCTCCATCACCAGCGTGCCCGCCTGGTTGTGGATGGTGCTGCGCAGCCCCAGCACGCCCGTGGTCCGGTTGGGCGACAGCTCATCCACCTCCAGCGCCGGATACAGCGTATCCCCCAGGAAGACCGGGTGCAGGAAGCGCGAGGACTGCTCCAGGAAGCCCTTGAGGCTCTCCTCCATGAGGAAGGGCAGCAGCCCCGCCCCGGCGCAAGACTGGATCGCCACCTGGAAGCCATGCGCCAGCAGGTCGGGCATGCCGCGCCTGCGGCAGAATTCGCGGTCGTAATGCACCGGGTGGTTGTCGCCGCTCGCGGCCTGGAAGGCGGCGAAGAGGCCGCTGGTCATGGTGCGGCTGGGCAGGCGGAACACCTCGCCCGGCGTGAAGTCGCCGAACCAGCGCTGCCGCTCCACCATCCGGTGCGCGGCGGGGTCGAAGCCGGGCATCAGCGGCGCGCCCAGGGGCTGCGGAAGGGGGCGGGCGCCGCCTGCCGCGGCAGCGCCATCAGCCGGGCGATGCGCTCCTGCGTCGGCGGATGGGTGCTGAACAGCCCGTCCATCCGCAGCCCGGCCAGCGGGTTGACGATGAACATGTGCGCTGCGGCCGGGTTCGCCTCCGCGCGCTCGTTCACCATGCCCTGCTTCCAGCGTTCCAGGTTGCCCAGCGCCGAGGCGAGCCAGGCGGGGTCGCCGCAGATGCGCGCGCCCTCCGCATCCGCCTCGTATTCGCGGGAGCGCGAGATGGCCGCCTGCACCACCATGGCGGCGATGGGCGCCAGCAGCATGGCCGCGATGGAGAAGATGGGGTTGGGCCGGTGGTCCCGCCCGCGCCCCAGCAGGAAGCCGAACTGCCCGAGGAAGCCGATGGCCCCGGCGAAGGTGGCGGTGACGGCCATGATGAGGGTGTCGCGGTGCTTGATGTGCGCCAGCTCATGCGCCACCACCCCGGCCACCTCGCGCTCGTCCATCATCGCCAGCAGGCCGGTGTTCAGCGCCACCGCGCCACGCGCCGGCGAGCGCCCGGTGGCGAAGGCATTGGGTTGGTCCTCATGGATGACGTAGAGCGCGGGCATGGGGATGCCGGCGCGCGCCGCCAGCCCTTCCACCATGGCGTGGAGGCGCGGATTCTCGCCCGGGCCGATGGGCTGGGCGCCCTGCATGCGCAGCACCATGGAATCGCTGCCCCACCAGGCGAAGAGGTTGGTGGCCGCGGCGATGCCCAGCGCCGCCAGCGCGCCCTGCTGCCCGCCCATGGCCCAGCCCACGGCCATGAAGATCGCCGTCAGCCCCGCCATCAGCACCAGGGTGCGGAAATAGCCGCGCATGGTCGCCCTCCCTTCCAGGCGCATGGATGCTGCCACACCCTTCACAGCGCCGCCACGCCGCGCCATGTCCCGCCGCATGGACGACGACGCCAAGCCGCACTACCCCTCGGGCAAGCCGCGCACGGCCCCGCCGCTGACGAAGCTCAACCGCCCGCAACGCCCCTTTTCGGATCCGAAGGTGGAGGAGGACGGCCCCAAGGGGCCGGAGCCCACGCGCTACAACGACTGGGAGCAGAAGGGCCGCGCCACGGATTTCTAGGGCGGGTCGGCCGCATCCCGCTCGAACTGGTGCCGGTTGATCCAGCGCGACACCGGCCGCAGCAGCACGTTCACCAGCAGCGCCAGCATGGTCAGCGCCGCCGCCAGCACCACGTCGCGCGCGCCGGCCGCGGTGCCGATCACCGCCACCGCCCACAGCGTCGCCGCCGAGGACAGGCCGCGCACCGTCATCCCATCGCGCAGGATCAGCCCGGCGCCCAGGAAGCCCACGCCCTGCGCCACCGCCCCGAAGCCGTTGCCCCAGTTGGAGCGGTCCACCTCCGACACCACGAGGTCGGCGAAGCCCGCCGCCGCCACGCAGACGATGACGCAGACGCGCAGCTGCCCGGCATGGCCGCGCAGCTCGCGCTCGGCGCCGATCAACGCGCCGCACAGGAAGGCGGCGGCGAGCACGACCACCGTCGGGTCGCGCTCCAGCATCGCCTGCAGCGCGGGCAGCATCACACGTTGAAGCGGAACAGCATCACGTCGCCGTCGCGCACGACGTAGGTCTTGCCCTCGACGCGCATCCTGCCGGCCTCCTTGGCGCCGCCCTCGCCGCCGAGCGCCACGTAGTCGTCGTAGCCGATCGTCTCGGCGGCGATGAAGCCGCGCTCGAAGTCGCCATGGATCACGCCGGCGGCCTGGGGCGCCGTCATGCCGCGGGTGATGGTCCAGGCCCGCGTCTCCTTTGGGCCAACGGTGAAGTAGGTGACGAGGCCGAGCAGGTCGTGCCCGGCGCGGATCACCCGGTCCAGGCCGGAATCCGCGAGGCCCAGCCCCTCAAGGAACTCGGCGCGGTCGGCCTCGTCCATCTGGGCGATCTCGGCCTCGATGGCGGCGCTGACCACCACCGCCTTGGCGCCGTTGGCGGCGGCGAAGGCCAGCACGGCGGCGCTGTGCGCGTTGCCGGTGGCGGCGGCACCCTCCTCGACGTTGCAGACATAGAGCACGGGCTTGGTGGTCATCAGCCCGAGCCTGGATGCCGCCGCCTCCTCACCCTTCGGCACGGCGGTGCGGGCGGCGCGGCCCTCGCTGAGCGCGGGGATCAGCGCCTCCACCAGCGCCAGCTGCGCCGCCGCCTCCTTGTCGTTGCCGCGCGCCTTCTTCTGCAGGGCGGGGACGCGCTTCTCCAGGCTGTCGAGGTCGGCCAGCATCAGCTCGGTCTCGATGATCTCGCGGTCGCGCAACGGGTCCACGCTGCCCTCCACATGGGTCACGTCGCCATCCTCGAAGCAGCGCAGCACATGGACGATGGCGTCCACCTCGCGGATGTTGGCCAGGAACTGGTTGCCCAGCCCCTCCCCCTTCGAGGCGCCGCGCACCAGCCCCGCGATGTCCACGAACTCCAGGCTGGTCGGGATGATCTTCGCGCTCTTGCCGATGGCGGCCAGCGTCGCCAGCCGCGGGTCCGGCACCGCCACCCGGCCCACATTCGGCTCGATGGTGCAGAAGGGGTAGTTGGCCGCCTGCGCCGCCACCGTCTGCGTCAGCGCGTTGAACAGGGTGGACTTGCCCACATTGGGCAGGCCGACGATGCCGCAGTTGAAACCCATGGGAAGTGGTCCTCAGTCCAGCGCCGCCACCAGGTCCTGCACCCGGATGGCGGCGGCGATGCGCGCGGAGGCATCGTCGGTGGGAAGGGAAAGGGCGGCGGCGCGCAGCGGCTGCGCCAGCGCGGCGGCCGGCAGGCCCAGGCGCTTCGCCAGGGCGCCGAGT
>JBEQBS010000133.1:0-8093 GCA_041639675.1 Rubritepida sp.
CCCCCCCCCGCGGCCGGGCGTCAGCCGAAGACGCCCGGCCACTCCGCCATCAGCGCCATGTCCAGCTCCTCCATCGTCGCCATGATGCCCAGATGGGCCAGCGAGGTGACGCCGTATTCCGGGATGCCGCAGGGCACGATGCCGCCGAAATGGCCCAGCTCCGGCTCCAGGTTCAGCGCGATGCCGTGCCAGCTCACCCAGCGCGTCACCCGCACGCCGATGGCGCCGATCTTCGCCTCGCCCACCGGGGTGTCGGCCACCCAGATGCCCACCCGGCCTTCCCGGCGCTCCCCCTTCACGTTGAAGCGCCACAGGGCGCGGATCATCCATTCCTCCAGCCCGTGCACATAGGCGCGCACGTCGCGCGCCGGCACGGTGCCGTGGGCGCGCTGGAGGTCCAGCATCACATAGGCGGTGCGCTGGCCGGGGCCGTGATAGGTCCATTGCCCGCCGCGCCCGGCGGCGAAGGCGGGGAAGCGCGTTTCCAGCAGCTCCTCCGGCTTCGCGCTGGTGCCGGCGGTGTAGGTGGGCGGGTGCTCCACCAGCCACACGCGCTCGCCTTCCGTGCCGGCGCGGATGGCGGCGGCGCGGGCCTCCATGGCCGCGAGCGCTTCGGGATAGGGGGTGAGGCCGTCGGCGATCACCCATTCGGGGCCGGTTGAACCCATGGCGTTCCTGCGCTAAGGCACCACGGCGTTCGCGGCCATGGCGGAATGGTAGACGCGCTAGCTTGAGGTGCTAGTGGGGGCAACCCCGTGGAAGTTCGAATCTTCTTGGCCGCACCACGCCTTCCGGAAAACATGAAACCCTGCCATGGGGGCACTTGTTCCGAAAGCCGCACGACCCCTTATCCCCGCGGCAGCCGGCCCCCTCCCCGGACGTGCCGCCCGGAGTGCCGACCCTGCCCCTGCTCACCACCCTGGCCGAGACGGCGCTGCGCGAGCGCCGGCCGGCCTTCCGCTGGGGCGTCGCCGCGCTGGCCTTCGCCGTGGCGCTGGGCCTGCGCCTGTGGCTCGATCCGCTGCTGCCGCCGGGCTTCCCCTTCCTGACCTTCTTCCCTGCCGTCATCGTCACCGCCTTCCTCTGCGGCGTGCGGCCGGGCGTCGCGGTGGCCGCGGCCTCCTTCCTCGCCGCCTGGTGGTTCTTCATCCCGCCCTTCGGCTCGCTGCGCCTCACCGGCTCCTCGCTGCTGGCGCTGGGCTTCTTCGCCGCCATCGCCGCGGTGGACATCCTGCTGATCCATGTGATGACGCGCGCCCTGGCCCGCGTGCAGGAGGAGCGGGAGCGCAACCGCCGCCTGGCGGAATCGCGCCAGGCCCTGTTCACCGAGATGCAGCACCGCGTCTCCAACAACCTGCTCACCGTCGCCGCGCTGCTAGCCGTGCAGGCGCGCGGCGTGCCCGAGGGCCCGGCCCGGCGCGCGCTGGAGGAGGCGCAGCGCCGCCTGCACCTCGTCTCGCGCATCCACCGGCAGTTGCACGACCCCGACCTGGCGCTGGTGGAGATGCCCGGCTTCCTGCGTGCCCTGACGGCCGACGTGCTGGAGGCCGCCGGCGCCCAGGGCGTGCGCTGGGAGGTGCGGGCCCAGGCCCTTTCCCTGCCCGCCGAGCAGGCCATCCCGCTGGCGCTGGTGGCGGCGGAGCTGGTCGCGAATGCGTTGGAGCACGGCTTCGGCGAGGGCCGCCCCGGCACGCTGCTGGTGGCGCTGGAGGCCACGGCCGGCCGTGCCGAGCTGCTGGTGCGCGACGACGGCGCCGGCCCGCCGGAGGGCTTCCGCGCCGAGGAGGCGGGCAGCCTGGGGCTGAGCGTGGTGCGCCAGCTCGCCGCGCAGCTGGGCGGCGGCTTCAGCCTGGCCGGCGGCAGCGCGGGCACCGAGGCGCGGCTGCGCTTCCCCCTGCCGGCGTGACCGCTTGCCCGGCGGGGCAGGCCCGCGCATTGTCGGCCCCATGGATGAAGACCTGCGCCGCGCCGCCCTCGACTACCACCGCCTGCCGCGGCCGGGGAAGCTGACGGTCGAGCCGACCAAGCGCATGGCCAGCCAGCGCGACCTGTCGCTGGCCTACAGCCCCGGCGTCGCCGCCGCCTGCACCGAGATCGCCGCCGACCCCGACAAGGCGTGGGACTACACCACGCGCGGCAACATGGTCGCCGTCATCACCAACGGCACGGCCGTGCTGGGGCTGGGCAACATCGGCCCGCTGGCGTCCAAGCCGGTGATGGAGGGCAAGGCCGTCCTGTTCAAGAAGTTCGCCGGGATCGATTCCATAGACATCGAGGTGGACGCCCAGGACCCCGACCGCTTCGTGGAGGTGGTGGCGGCGCTCGAACCCTCCTTCGGCGCGATCAACCTGGAGGACATCAAGGCCCCCGAGTGCTTCGAGATCGAGAAGCGCCTGCGCGGGCGGATGAACATCCCCGTCTTCCACGACGACCAGCACGGCACGGCCATCATCGTCGCCGCGGCCGTGCGCAACGGGCTGCTGATCCAGGGCAAGCGGCTGGAGGAGGCGAGGCTGGTCAACACCGGCGGCGGCGCGGCGGCGCTGGCCTGCCTGGACCTGCTGGTGGCCATGGGCCTGCGGCGGGAGAACGTGACGGTCTGCGACGTGGACGGCGTGGTGTGGAAGGGCCGCCCGGGCACCGACCCCTACAAGGCGCAATACGCCCAGGACACGGCAGCGCGCAGCCTGGACGAGGTGCTGGAGGGCGCGGACGTCTTCCTGGGCCTCTCCGCCCCGCGCGTGCTGAAGCCCGAATGGCTGCCGATGCTGGCGCCGAAGCCCCTGGTGCTGGCCCTGGCCAATCCCGAGCCGGAAATCCTGCCCGAGGCGGTGCGCGCCGCGCGGCCGGACGCCATCGTCGCCACGGGCCGCACCGACTACCCGAACCAGGTCAACAACGTCCTGTGCTTCCCCTTCATCTTCCGCGGCGCGCTGGATGCGGGGGCCACCACCATCAACGAGGCGATGAAGGTCGCCGCCGTGGAGGCCATCGCCGCGCTCGCGCGGGTGGAGGCGAGCGAGGTGGTCGCCGCGGCCTATGGCGGCACGCCGCCCCTGTTTGGTCCCGACTACATCATCCCCAAGCCCTTCGATCCGCGGCTGATCCTGGAGATCGCGCCGGCAGTGGCGAAGGCGGCGATGGAATCCGGCGTGGCCCGCCGCCCCATCGCCGATTTCGACGCCTACCGGGCGGAGCTGGGGCGCTTCGTCTTCCGCTCCGGCAACCTGATGCGCCCGGTGCAGGAACTCGCCCGCCGCCGCCCCGCGCGCATCGTCTTCGGCGAGGGCGAGGACGAGCGCACGCTGCGCGCCGTGCAGACCGTGCTGGACGAGGGCACGGCCGAGCCCATCCTGGTCGGCCGCCGCGCGGTGGTGGAGGCGCGCATCCGGGCGCTGGGGCTGCGGATGCAGGTCGGCGCCTCCGTGCAGGTGGTGCACCCGCTGGACGATGCGGAGATGTTCGCCCCGCTCGCCGAGATCTACCGCCGCAAGGTGGGCCGGCGCGGCATCACCCCCGATGCCGCCGGGCGGCGGGTGGAAAGCCGGCCGACCATCGCCGCCTCCCTGCTGCTGGAGGCCGGCATGGCGGATGCCGCCATCGTCGGCGGCACCGGCGACTGGATGCGCCACTGGGAGCACGTGCTGCACACCATCGGCAAGCGCGGCGACGTGTCGCGCGCCTATGCGCTGTCCGCCCTCATCCTGCCCGGCGGCACGCTGTTCTTCGTGGACACCCACCTGCTGCTGGACCCCACGGCGGAGCAGGTGGCGGAGATGGTGAAGCTGGCCGCCGAGGAGGTGCGCGGCTTCGGCATTGCGCCCAAGGTGGCGCTGCTGTCGCATTCCTCCTTCGGTGCCTCGGGCGCGCCGGTGGCGCGCAAGATGCGCCAGGCCCTGGCCCTGATCCGCGAAGCCGAGCCGGGGCTGGAGGTGGATGGCGAGATGCACGCCGACGCCGCGCTGGTGCCGGCCATCCGCGCGCGCGCCGTGCCCGACCCGCGGCTGGAGGGGACGGCGAACCTGCTGGTGTTCCCGGGCATTGACGCCGCCAACATCGCCTTCAACCTCACCAAGGCCGTCAGCGACGGCTTGCAGCTCGGCCCCATGCTGATGGGGATGAACCGGCCCGTGCACATCATGGTGCCCAGCGTCACCGCGCGCGGCATCGCCAACCTGGCGGCGGTGGCGGCGGCGCAGGTGAACCGCACGCGGTAGAGCCCGATCCGCCTTGATGGAGGCATCACGGCGGTGAACCGTCCTCCCGGCAAAGGCCGGGTCGTGATCCGGCAACCGGCGGGGCGCGCGGCGGCTTGGAAGCCGCGTGACCCCCGACGAGACCCCCATGCGGCTGGGCGTGCCGGTGAAGCTGCTGGCCGATGCCGCGCTGAAGTCCAACGACTCGCGGCGCTGGCAGTCCGGGCCGCACCTGCGCGTCTCGCTGGGCTACCTGGATGCCATCCTGGATGCGCTGGATGGCATGAACATCCGCATGTACCGGATGAGCAGCGACCTGGCCCCCTATGCCACCCACCCGGACATGCCGCAGTTCCACGGCATGGTGGCCGAATGCGACGCCGAGCTGGCGGCGATCGGCGCCAAGGCGCGGCGGCTGGGCATCCGGCTCTCCTTCCATCCCTCGCAATTCGTGGTGCTGAACAGCCCGGACCCGGCGCTGGTGGGCAAGTCCATCGCCGACCTGGCGAGCCAGGCGGAGATGCTGGACCGCATGGGGCTGGGGCCGGAGGCGGTGCTGGTGATCCACCTCGGCGGCGCCTATGGCGAGCGCGACGCCGCCCGCGCGCGCTGGGTGGAAACCTGGGACCGGCGCCTGCCGGGCCATGTGAAGGCGCGGCTGGTGCTGGAGAATGACGACATCCGCTTCGACGCCGCCGATGCGCTGTGGGTGCATGGCGAGACCGGCGTGCGGCTGGTCTTCGACCACCATCACCACTGGTGCCTGAACCGCGCCGGGCTGCCCCTGGCCGAGGCGGCCGCACGCTTCCTGGACACCTGGCCCGCGGGGGTGCGGCCGAAGATGCACTTCTCCTCGCCACGGACGGCGATGAAGGCGGTGAAGCGCCCGGTGCCGGGCACGCGGCGCCAGGAGGAGCGGCTGCTGGCCCCGGTGCTGACGGCGCATGCCGAGCTGGTGAACCCCTTCGAGTTCGCCACCTTCCTGCGGATGCTGCCCGGGCGGGTGTTCGACGTGATGGTGGAGGCGAAGGCGAAGGACCTGGCGGTGCTGCGCCTGCGCCGGGACCTGCTGCGCTGCGCCCCCGACGTGGCGGCGCGCTTCAGCCTGGGGGAGGGGGACCTCAAGGCGGCCGAGGCGGTGGAGGAGGAGCGCGGCGGCGGCGAATAGCGCCGTTGCCACCGCAGGAGGTTCAACCCGGCAGGCGAGCGCCGGCCAACCAGCGCCGTCCGCCCAGGACCATCGCCACGCCCTCATCAGGGGCGCAACGCCGAAGGCGAGCACCAGCAAACCAGCGCCACGCACCAAGGCCAGCACTGCGCCAGGAGGATGCGCGTGCACGGCGCGCGCCGGCACCCTTCAGGGTGCCGAAGCCAAGGCGGGCGGATGCCCGCCGCCCGGCGTAGCCATCGCCATGGGCGATGGCGCTGAGGGCACGGAAAACAGGCAGCCGGCGGCCTGCACCGGCTCCGCCGGCTCAGGCCACCGGCTGGCGGGGCGCGAACCAGGGGGCGCGGCCGGCCTCAAGCGGCGCCGTGTCGTCATTGTCGCGCAGGGCGTCGCGGGCGGCGGATTGCAGCGCCTGGGCGATGCGCAGCGCCTCCGCCGGGGTCAGCTCGGCGAAGCAGAAGGGGGCGGCCTCCTCGGGCTCCTGCAAGGCCAGGAACACGCGGCCCGGCGCCGCGCGCAGCTTCACCCGAGACATCACCTGACCGATCGCACCCGACATCAGCAGCCCCCGCATGCACTGTCGCAAAGGTGACGCATCCGGGTTAACGGGCAATTGGGGGGATTGCGGAGGCGCCCCTGGACCATGCTGCGCTCACCCCGCATGGTCCAGCCTCTTCTTCTTGCACAACCTTCACGTCCTCGGATGTTTCCATCCGAGCGCGATCCGCGTCAGCGCGCGGTCAGGGAAAGCCCCAGCAGCCGCTGCCAGCCTGCTGCGTCCCCCGGCGGCTTGGACAGGGCGGCGAAGGGCACCGGGCGCGCCGGGCGGGCCGCGACTTCCAGCTCCCGCGCCTCGCCGCGCAGGAAGCGGGCGGCGGGGGCGCGCATCGCCTCGGGCAGCTGCGCCTCGGCGGTGCGGATCCAGTCGGCGCGCACCTGCGCCTCCGTCCGGCCGCCCTCCCGCGCCTGCTGCGCCGCGAGGCGCCCGAGCAGCGACTGGTCGGCCCAGCGCAGCCGCGCCTGGACCAGCGAGGCATTCTCATAGGCCCGCGCCGGCTCCATGCCCGCCCGCACGCCATCCAGGGTGAGGGAGAGGCCGAGCGCGGCGACCTCGCGCACCGCCAGGGCCAGGGCGCCCACCTCCAGCCGGCCGGCGCGCATGTCCTGGGTGGCGTCCAGCGTCAGGTCGCCGCGCAGGCCCTGGGCATAGCCCAGCGGCTCCAGCCAGGCGGCGGCGGGGGTGCCGGGGGCCAGCTCCAGGTTCTCCAGCGCCAGGCGGCCGGTGCTGGGCGCGCCGGGGCGGCTTTCGCCGCTCAGCGCCAGTCGCTCAAGCCCACCCAGGCGGGCGGCGGGGCCGCGCAGCTCCAGCCCCTCCGCCACCAGGGATTGTCGGCCGGGCGGCGCCTCGGCCGGGGCGGGGCTGGCCATGATGGCGGCGACGAAGCCCTGGATGTCCGTGGCGCCCAGCGCCAGGCGCCGCAGCGTGACGGCGGCGACGAGCGAGCGGTCCTGCGGCTCCAGGCGGAGTTCCGTGGCCTCCAGCGTGGCGTCGCGCCCAGGCAGGGCATCGGCCAGCACCAGCCGCGCGACGCCGCCGGACCATGGGCCGGCGACGCGCAGCCCCGCCACCTCCAGCCGCGCCGCCTGGGGCACGCCGCCGGCCATGGCGAAGCCGAGGAGGCGCAGCGACTCGATGCCGCCCCAGGATGCGGAAAGCCCGGTGGCGGAAAGCGCGCCGACCGTGGTGGGGGTGACGCCTTCCAGGATCATCTCCGCGGCGCGGACCTCCTGCCCCGGCGGGCCCATCACCACGCCGGAAAGCCGCGTGCGCGGGCCCTCCTGCACTGCGGCGGCGTAGCGCAGCGGAAGGCCGGGGAAATGGCGGCGCAGCGCGGCGACGGCGGCGGGCTCATCGGCGCGCGGGGCCATCGTGACGGGAGGCTGGGCGGCCGGCGGCGGCGCGGACTGCTGGGGCAGGTTCTTGCGCTTCTCCTGCGCCGCGGCGCCGGCGGCGAGGGCGAGCGCGAGGCCGGCGGCGAGCAGGGGCAGGCGGGGCATGGGTCTCTCCTTCACCTCGGCGGGGGCCGGGGCCATGTTGCGCAGCATGGCACAGCTTCCCGAACGCGCGCGCAACCCGGCGGTGGCGGCCTTCCTCGACCGGCTGGCGGCGATGCCCGCGGCGCGGCCGGGGCGGCGCGGGCGGCTGCTCTTCGCGGTGGATGCCACGGCCAGCCGCCAGCCCGCCTGGGACCGCGCCTGCCACCTGCAGGCCGAGATGTTCCACGCCACCGAGGGGTTGGGCGGGCTGGCGGTGCAGCTCTGCTACTGGCGCGGGCACATGGAGTTCGCGGCCACCCCCTTCCTGGAGGATGCGAGGGAGCTGGCGCGGCGGATGGCGGGCGTGACGGTGCTGGCCGGCCAGACCCAGGTGCTGCGCTGCCTGGAGCACGCGCTGCGCGAGACCACGCGCGAGAAGGTGGATGCGCTGGTGCTGGTGGGCGACGCGCTGGAGGAGCCGCTGGACCCCATCGGCCACCTGGCGGCGCAGCTCGGGCTGCGGGGCACGCCCGTCTTCTGCTTCCAGGAAGGCGGCGACCCGCTGGTGACGGACGCGTTCCGGCAGGTGGCGAAGCTGTCCGGCGGGGCATGGGCGCCCTTCGACGCCACCAGCGCCGATGCGCTGCGGGCGCTGCTGCGCGCCGTGGCGGTCTTCGCGGCGGGCGGGCGCG
>JBEQBS010000134.1:0-8072 GCA_041639675.1 Rubritepida sp.
CTCCTCCGCGGCGGCCGCGCGCGCGGTGGCGCGCGCGCGCGACGCCATCCTGCGCATCTCCCGCGAGGTCTGGGCGAATGCCGAACCCGGCCTCGCCGAGCACCGCTCCGCCGCCATCCACCTGCGCGAGCTGGAGGCGGCGGGCTTCGGCGTCGCCAGCCGCGGGACCTCCGGCGTGCCCACCGCCTTCGTGGCGGAATGGAGCCAGGGCGCGGGCGGCCCGGCCATCGGCTACCTGCCGGAATACGACGCCCTGCCCGGCCTGGGGAACGCCGCCGAGCCGCGCCGCGCCCCCGCGGCCACGGAGGCCGGCCACGGCTGCGGCCACAACGTGCTGGGCGCCGGCTGCACCGGCGGCGCCATCGCGCTGAAGCGTCTGATGGAGGAGGCCGGCACCCCCGGCACCATCCGCGTCTATGGCTGCGCCGCCGAGGAGACGGAGGGCGCCAAGGTGTACATGGCGCGCGACCGCCTGTTCGAGCGCGACGACGCCGTCCTCGCCTGGCATCCGGCCCCCGTCGCGGGGGCGGGCATCGCGCGGTTGAACGCGGTGGACAAGGCGAAGGTGATCTTCCGCGGCCGCGCCGCCCATGCCGGCTTCGCCCCCTGGGAGGGGCGCTCCGCCCTCAAGGCCGCCGAGATGTTCGGCATCGGCGTGCAGATGATGCGCGAGCACGTCCAGCCCACCGCGCGCATCCACTACGTGTACGAGCAGGCGGGCGTCGCGCCCAACATCGTGCCGGACTTCGCCCAGGCCTGGATCGTCCTGCGCGACCTCGACCGCCCGCGCGTCGAGGCGCTGACCGCCTGGGTCCGCCAGGTCGCCGACGGCGCGGCGGCGGCGACGCAGACGCGGGCCGAGTTCATCCACTTCTACGGCACGCACGACCTGCTGCCCAACGGGCCGCTGGCGCGGCTGCTGCACCGCCACCTTTCCGCCGTGCCGCTGGACTGGACGGCCGACGAGCAGGCCTTCGCCCGCGCCTGCCAGCGGGAGATGGGCGTGCGGGAGGCCGGCATGGCGACGCAGGCGCTGCCCTTCCTGGAGGACATCGCGGCCGGCGGCTCCACCGATGTGGGGGAGGTGAGCCACCAGGCGCCGGTCGGCGTCTTCGCCTGGCCGTCGCTGCCGCTGGGCATCGGCCTGCACACCTGGCCCGTGACCGCCTGTGGCGGCATGGCCATCGGCGACAAGGCCGCGCTCGGCACCGCCCGCATCCTGGCCGCCGCGGGCTTCGACCTCCTGACCGATGCCGCGCTGCGCGAGGCCGCGCGGGCCGAGTTCCTGCGGCGCCGGGGCGGGCGCCCCTACGCGCCCGCCCTGCCCGCCGACCGCCGCCAGCCGCTGGGGCTGCCCGCCTTCATGGCGCGCACCGGCGACGACGAGCTGGTGGCGGGGATGGAGCCCGGCTGAACGCCGCGCGTTGACATGCGCCGCGCGCGGCGCGACACGCGGCGGCATGAAGGGCCCTGTCCTGCTGATGCTGGGCATCGGCCTGTTCGGCGTGCTGGACGCCAACAGCAAGTTCCTCTCCGCCGAGTTCAGCGCCGCGCAGGCCATCTTCCTGCGCCACGCCACGCTGCTGCTGATCCTGTTCGGCCTGCGCGCCATCTGGCGCGGGGCGGGCGGGACGTTCCGCACCGCCCATCCCCGCCTGCACGCGCTGCGCGCGGTGGCGATGCTGCTGTCGGGCGTGTTCTTCTTCACCGCCTTCCGCCACCTGCCGCTGGCCGATGGCTACCTGGTGTTCTTCACCGCGCCCTTCCTCACCATCATCCTCGCGCAATGGTTCCTGGGCGAGCGCGCGCCGCGCGCGGCCTGGCTGTGGTCCGGCGTGGGGTTCGGCGGCGTGGCGCTGGCGCTGGTGCCGTCATTGGCCGGGGGCGGCTCGGCCTTCGGCTTCCTCTGCGCCGCGCTGGGCACGCTGTGCTACGCGGTGAACATCACGGTGAACCGGGGCCTGCGGGCGGAAAGCGGGCTGGCGCGGCTGATCCTCTTCCCCTCCACGCTGGGGCTGCTGGCCACGGCGCCCTTCGCCGCCTGGCACTGGGTGCCGCCGGATGCGCTGCAATGGGGGCAACTGGCGCTGAACGGCGTGCTGGCGGGTGCCGCGACGCTGACGCTGGCGCTGGCCTTCCGCCACGCCAGCGCGGCGCGGCTGGCGCCCTTCGAGTTCATCGCCCTGCCCTGGTCGGTGTTCCTGGACTGGTCGGTGTTCGGCAATGCGCCGGCGGCGGCGGTGATCGCCGGCGGCTGCGTGGTGGCCTGGGCCTGCTGGATGAGCGAGCGCGCGGTGGCGCGTCAGGCGATGTCCTCCGGGAAGCGGTGAAGCCCGCCCTCCAGCGGCACGGCCAGCGCGCGCCTTACCGCCGCCAGCGGCAGCGCCGCGTACAGGTGCGGGAACAGCCCGGGGCGCGAGGAGCCGGCCGCCGCCTCCCACCGCAGCGCATCGCCCAGCGCGGCCGCGTCGGCCTCCACCATCACCAGGTCGGCCACGCCCGCGCGGTGCTTCGCCGCCGTGGCGCGCAGCTGCGCCGCGGTGGAGAAGTGCAGGAAGCCGTCGCGCGCGTCGTCCGCGCTGCCGCGGTACTCGCCGGCCGCGACGGCCGCCTGCCAGTCGGCCGCGCGGACCAGTGTGTAGATGAAGCGCTCCATGCGTGCCTCTTAAGGCGGATCGCCGGAGGGCGGTATCGCCCGGAGGCGTGAATCCGCCGCCCAAATCACCGGTAGAAGGCCAGCCCCGCCACCTCCGCGCAGGGCACGCGCCCCACCGCCCATGGCGGCAGGCGCAGCGCGTCATGCCACAGCAGCGCCCCGCCCGATGCGTCCGGCAGCGCGCCCGCCAGGGCGCGCCGCGCGATGCGCCGGCACATCAGGAAGCCGGCATCGCCCTCCGCCGGCTGCGTGAACAGCGTATGGCGCGGGTGGCGCGGGTGCCGCACCGGGAACTGGAAGGGCGCGCGCAGCACGGCGATCAGCGCCCGCGCCAGGCTGCCCGGCGCCGCGCCGCCGGCGAAGCGCGCCTGCGCCTCCGCGCATCCCAGCACCAGCCGTGCGCGGTTCATCGCCAGGCCGGCCAAGGCCTCGATGCCACGCACCGGGTGCGCGCCGGCCTCGGCGTGCAGCACGCGGGCCAGCAGCTCCGCCGCCGCCTCCGTCGCGTCCATGTGCAGCGCGGCGCTCATCGGCGCGTCTCCTTCTCGTGCCGGATTTCCTCAAGCTTCTCCTCGATGCGCAGCAGGTGCTCGCTCATCCGCCGGTCCGCCTCGCGGATCAGGCTCAGCGGCACGTAGGTGCGCGCCACCTCCAGCTTGAACTCGGCCAGCTCGTCGCGCGTGCGGCTCAGCCCGTCGCCATGGCGCAGGTCGCGGGTTTCCAGCCGGGCCTCCACGTCCTTCTTCAGCCCGTGGATCATCCAGAACAACGCGGCGACGACCGGCGCCTCCACCGCGTTGATCCACCACATCATGGTGGGAGTCATGCCTTCCATGCGGCCTCCTTGCAGCCATCGAAGGGCATCGCCACAAAGGGGCGACGCGCGGTTGAACGGAAGATGTGGAACGAGCCCTACCTGGAGACCTGCTGCCGCTCGGCCCTGCACCGGCTGACGCTGGTGCAGCACCACGGCCGGCCTCAAGGCCTCGCCGACCAGCCCTGCCTGCGCCGCCTCCAGGCGCGCGGCCTGGTGCAGGAGCGCGAGGATGGCCGGTTCGAGATCACGCCCGCCGGTCGGCAGGCGCATGGGGCGCTGGTGCTGAGGCGGGCGTGAGCGCTGCCAGGGGGCGCCGCCCCCTGGACCCCCGCCGGGTGGCAGCGCCCCCAGCGCCGTCACCCCCGCCACGACACCCCGCGCCGCGGCGCCAGCGACGGCAGGCGTGCCGGTTCCGCCAGCAGCGCGCCGGCGGCCGCGTCCAGCGCATCGTCGCGCGCGCCCTTCGCCTCGGGGCGCCATTCGCGCATCTCCTGCGCGAAGGGGGAATGCGCGGCGCTGTCGTGCGCGTGCAGGCGGCGCGCGGCCAGCAGCGGATCGAAGGCGGCGAGGATGCGCTCGGCCTTGGCGGCGCGGCTGGTATGCTCCACCACCGCGCAGGCGACGCGGGCGCGGGCCAGCTCGCGCCGCAGGATCTGCGGCAGGAAGCGGCCGATTCCGTTGGTTTCCACGCGGATGACGGGCAGGTGCAGCTCCCCGGCGATGGCGGCAACCTGGCGGCATTGCTGGGTGGCCGGGTCGTCGGCGGCGTCCTCGCGCTGGGTGATCCAGGCCAAGCGGTGCAGGTACTGATTGCCCTCGCCATCGGCATAGGTGGCGGCGAGCACGGAGCCATCGCCGCGGCCCACGCGGCCGAAGGCGGGGTCCCAGAAGCCGCCGCCGGTGGCCATCCGCCGGCCGAGCAGCCAGAGCTGGGCGCGGCCATTGGCCTCGCGGAACTCCGGCTCCTCGGCGTAGCGGATGAGGTGCGCGGGATCGAGCCGCGCCGCATCGGCGGCAATAGGCTGGAGCAGCATCTGCCGCGCGAAGCGCAGCGGGCCGACGCGCTCGCGCAGCGCGGCGATGGCGGCGTCGTCGAAGCGCTCGGGCCAGGCGGAGCCGCCGCCGCGGGTGACGATCGGCACCTCCAGCCGCCGGTAGCCGCGCAGGAAGCCGCCGCCCTTGCGGTAAAGCGACTCCTCCGTGTGCGGCGTGCCGACGTAGAGGATGGTGCCGCCGGGGACGATGACGAACTCCGTCTCGGCCAGGCGCTCGCGCAGCTCCTCGCGCCTTGCGTCGCTGTCGCAATTGCCGGCCACCTCCACGTCGTCGCAGATCACCAGCTCGGCGCGCGCGCCGGTGATGTTGCCCATGAGGCCCTGCGCGAGCATGGAGGGGTCGCGCAGCGCGCCGGGGCGGCGAACGGTGAAGCGGTCGGCGGCCCAGGAATCCGCGCCATCCGGGCGCAGCGCGGCACACAGGGGGTGTCGCTCGATGATGCGGCGCACATGGCCCACCATCCTGCCGGCCAGCGACTGCTCGGCCGCCAGCACCAGGATGCGCAGGCTGGGGTCGCGGTAGAGCGCCCAGGCGCAGAACAGCCCGACGAGGGTGGACTTGCCGCAGCCGCGGAAGGCCATCAGCAGCAGGCGGCGCGTGCGCTCGCCCTCCAGCGGCTGGAGCCAGCGCAGGATGCGGCGGTGCACGCGCGGGGTGGACTGGCCCAGCAGGCGGTTCCAGATCCAGGCGAACTCCACGAGGTCAGCCGGCGTCTCCGTCATCGGTGTCGTCATCGTCATCGGATGGCATCTCCTGGGCGATGGCGGCGCGCATGGCGCCGAGGTCGGGGGGCTTCACGCCGCGCTGGGCATCCAGCCGGCGCCGGGCTTCGACGTATTGCGCCATGACCGACTTCAGCGCGGCGAGACGCTGGTTGGCCTGGCGGTCATCCTCCGGCACGTGCTCCAGCAGCCGGTCGTATTCGCGCGCCAGCAGGCGCACGGCGCGCGCCCAGTCCAGATCCGGCACATCCGTCACGGCTTCACCGCCCGCACGCGCACCGTGCCCGCCGGCATGTCAATCGTGACGCCGGAGCGGTTCCAGGCGGTGACGGTGATGGTGTCCGCCGCGCCCACCTGCGCGAGGAAGACGAGGCCGGAGGTGGAGGCGGAGAAGGAGGCCTGCACGAAGTCGCCGGGCCGCACGCCCGGCACCGCCACGTTCACCTGCGCCGAGGCGCCGGCCGCCAGCGAGGGCGGGTCCCAGCTCGCCTCGCCCTTCAGCTCGCGGGAGCCATGCGGCAGGTCCGGCAGGCCGAAGAGCAGCGGCGCGCCCTGGGCGGGGTCGGTCGCCAGGCGCATCGCCCGCACCTCGTAATCCGCGCCGATGCGCGCGACGCCGATGATGGCATAGGCCACCTGCGGCTCCAGCCGCACCACCTGGAGCCGCGTGAGGTCGGCATCCGTCATGTCGGCCGAGCCCTGCCACCAGCGCGCCGTCTCGTTCCACAGCAGCGACATGCCCGAGGCGCGGACCAGCGCGCCGGATGCGTTGGAAAGCAGGTTCATCCCCGCGTCGAAGCACTGCACGACCAGGCGCGGGTTGTCCGCCTCCACCGCCAGCGCGAATTCCTTGCAGCGGCGCGCATCCACCACGAAGCCCAGGCCGCGCCCGCCCGGCAGCACCACGCCGCGGTCGGTCGGCACGTAGTCCTCCAGCGCGGGGAAGGCGAATTGCGCGAGCGTGGAGGGGCTGCCGTTCACGTTGGTGGAAAGGCAGGCCAGCCGCTCGAACCCCCATTGCGTGGCCGACCAGCGGAAGGCCGCGGCGCGCAGGTTGGGCACATGCGCCACGTCGCGCGTGAACTCGCGATGCGCCGCCGCCTGGTGCAGCGCCCGCACCACCCCGCCGACGCGCGCCGCGCTGGGCAGGTAGTCCACGCCGATGCCATAGCCCTGCGACGCCCAGGCGACCTCGTACACGTGGTCCTGCGCATTCGCCGCGTGGCGCGCGGCGAAGGGCGAGCAGCCCTCCATCCGCATGCCATAGGCGATGACGGCGCGCGAGTTCACCTCGCTGAGGAAGGGGATGCCGCTGATCGGCCGGTCGCGCGCCTGCAATTCGAAGCCCGGGCCGAAGAAGACGTGCCGGTTGTGCGCGACATAGGCGCCGGGCGCCGCGGAGAGCCGCACGCCGAAGCGGTCCTTGTCGGTATGGAGCGAGGAGGCGATGGCGAAGTGGCCGCCATAGTAGCGGATGGAGGTGTTCCAGCCCGCCGCCGTCTCCGTGCGGATGTCCAGCCCGATGCGGTTGTTGACGATGCGCCCGAGGTGGATGGAGCTGTCCTCGAAGCCGCGCTCCACGCCCAGGGTGCGGATGCCGACCGTGAAGCCCTCCACCTGGCGGATCTCCACCAGCGAGGCGTCGAGGTTGCGCAGGACGATGCCGATGTCGGCCTCGTTCAGCCAGTCGCTCACCGTGGCGCGGATCACGCGCAGCCCCTGGTAGAGCTTGGCGGCGTTGCGCACCGCCCCGCCATCGCCGATGGTCAGGGCGGTGGTGCCCGGCGCGCCGGCATGCAGGATGGCGCCGCGCATGGTCAGCCCCGCCGCCGCCCCGCCCAGCAGCAGCGGCATGGAGGAGCGGAAGGAGCCCTCGCCGATCACCAGGTGCTTGCCTGAGGCCGCGGCGGCGCTCATCGCCGCCTGGAGCGCGGGGCCGTCATCCGTCACGCCGTCGCCCACCGCGCCGAAGTCGCGGGCGGAGAGCACCTCGCCCAGCTTGTCCTCCACCGAGCGCGGCACGGCGCCGGCGAAGGCCGCCGTGATCTGCCCGGTGCGCGGCAGCACGGTGACGGCGCCGGTGGCGTCGAAGCCCAGCAGCTTGTCCGCCCGTGCGGCGCGCGGCGGCAGCACCAGCCCCGTGGGCGGCTCGGAGGGGTCGAGGCGCAGCGCCCCGGCGACCTCGTCGCGCATCTCCTGCAGCGCGGCCACCTGGCGGTCCAGCTCGTCGTTCAGCGTGTTGGCACGCAGCACGCCATTGGGCTGGAAGTCGGTGGTGCGGGCGATGGCCTGGCGGCGGCGCAGCGTGATGCGCGCGCCGGCGCGCGGGGGTGCCGCGAAGCGCAGCGTGCCGCCCTCGCTGCGGCCGGCGCCCTCCACGGCGTAGCCGAAGCCCTGCTCGATGCCGTCCACGAAGAGGTCCAGGTCGGCCGTCGTGAAGATCGGGAAGGGGAAGGTGAAGGCGCTCTGCACGCCGTCCGCCACGTAGTGGATGCGCGGGGCGACGTCGCCGATGCGGATGTGCTCGGGCATGGGGAACTCCCGGATGGAGGGTTGGCGTGGCGGCGGCTGCTGCGCCGCGGCGTCAGTCCAGCAGGCTGCGGATGGCGCCGCCGAAGCTGGGCAGCGCGCGCAGCGTGTTCGTCAGGCTCATGTCGGGGTTGAGCAGCGAGGCGCGGCCGGAGGAGAGGCGCGCGCGGAAGATCTCGTCGCTGTCCTGCTGGCCGGCGGCGGCGTCGGCGCGCAGCCCGGCATCCAGCGCGGCGGCCGAGCCCTCGCCCACCGCCACGCCGCCGGCCGCCAGCCGGGCGCGGGCGCTGGC
>JBEQBS010000135.1:0-7979 GCA_041639675.1 Rubritepida sp.
CGCGCCTCAAGCAGTTCCGCCGCGTCGCCACCCGCTACGAGAAGACCGCCAGGAACTACCTCAGCGTCGTCACCCTCGCCGCCACCATCCTGTGGCTTCGATAAGTGTCCACAGAACCTAGAGCTTCACCACCAGCTTGCCGAAATTCTCCCCGCGCAGCATGCCGATGAAGGCGCGCGGTGCGTTTTCCAGCCCCTCCACCACATCCTCCCGCCACTTCATGGCGCCGGCGCGGATCATCAGGTCCATCTCCGCCAGGAACTGCCCGTAGCGCTGCCAGCCGCTGTCGAAGACGATGAAGCCCTGGATGCGCAGCCGCTTGCGCACCACCGCGCCCAGGTTGGGCCCCGCCGCGGCGCCCGAGGTGTCGGCCCCCGGGGCGGTGTTGTACTGCGCGATCATCCCGCACATCACCATCCGGCCGAAGTCGCGGAAGCGTGGAAAGACCGCGGCCTGCACCGCGCCGCCCACATTCTCCCAGTACACGTCCACGCCATCCGGGCAGGCGGCGTCCAGCTGCGCGTCGAGGTCGCCGCGATGGTCCAGGCAGGCGTCGAAGCCCAGCTCCTGCACCGCGAAGGCGCACTTGGCCGCACCGCCGGCGATGCCCACCACGCGGGCGCCGCGCGCCTTGGCGATTTGCCCCACCACCTGGCCCACCGCGCCGGTCGCCGCGCTCACCACCACCGTCTCGCCGGGCTTCGGCTGGCCGATATCCTGCAGGCCCACCCAGGCGGTCAGCCCCGGCATGCCCAGCAGGCCCGTGTAGGCGGAAAGCGGGGCGATGCGCGTGTCCACCTTGCGCAGGGCGTCGCCGGGCACGGTGCAGAAGCGCTGCCAGCCCTTGCCGCCGGCCACCAGCTCGCCCACGGCGAAGCGCGGGTCGTTGGAGGCCACCACCTCGCCCACCGTCGCGCCCTCCATCACCTCGCCCAGCTCGACGGATTTCGCGTAGCTCTTGGCGTCGCTCATCCGCCCGCGCATGTAGGGGTCCAGCGAGAGGTAGTGCGCGCGCACCAGCACCTCGCCCGGGCCGGGCCGGGGGATGGCGGTCCGCACGACCTCGAAATCGGCCTCCACCGGCTCGCCCACCGGGCGGCGGCGCAGCAGGACCTGGATGTTCTCGCTCATGGGGTTGCTCCCTCCTCCTCCAGCAGCCGGCGCACCCTGTCCTCGGGCACGTCATCGGCGGTGAAGCATTGGCCCGGGCCGCGCAGCAGCACGAAGCGCATGCGGCCGTCGCGGGCCTTCTTGTCGGCCTTCATGCGGCCCAGCAGCGCCTCCACCGTGAAGGCGCGCGGCAGCTCGGCGATGCGCACACGCATGCCCAGCTCGCGGAAATGCTCGCGCACGCGGCCGGGCATCTCCTGGCTGCACAGGCCAAGGCGCGCCGAAAGCTCGGTCGCCAGCCCCAGGCCGATCGCCACCGCCTCGCCATGCAGCAAGGCGGCGCCGTAGCCGCATTCGGCCTCCAGCGCGTGGCCGAAGGTGTGGCCCAGGTTCAGCAGGGCGCGGCCGCCATCGGCCTTGGTCTCGAACTCGTCATCGGCCACCACCGCGGCCTTGAGGCGGCAGGATTCGCGCACCGCCACGGCCAGGGCATCGGCGTCGCCGGCGAGCGCCGCGGGGCCGTGCTCCTCGCACCACTCCCACATCTCGCCTTGCAGCAGGCCGTGCTTGGCCACCTCGCCCCAGCCGGCCTGAAGCTCGCGCGGCGGCAGGGTGCGCAGCGCCGCCGTGTCGGCCAGCACCAGCCTGGGCTGGTGGAAGGCGCCCACCAAGTTCTTGCCGTGGCGCGTGTTCACCCCGGTCTTGCCGCCGACGCTGCTGTCCACCTGGGCCAGCAGGGTGGTCGGCACCTGCACGAAGGGCAGGCCGCGCAGCACGGAGGCCGCGGCGAAGCCCGCCAGGTCCCCCACCACGCCGCCGCCCAGCGCGACGATGATGGTCCGCCGGTCGGGCCGGGCATCCAGGATGGCCTCCACCACGCGGGCGTATTCCGTCAGGGTCTTGGCGCCCTCGCCGGGCGGCAGCACCACCTCGGCGGCGATGGCGATGCCGGTCTGGCCCAGCCCGTCGCGCAGCGCCGGCAGGTGGTGCGCGGCGACGTTGCGGTCCGTCACCACCACGCAGCGCCGCCCCTCCAGCCGCTGCGCGATCTCGGCGCCGGCGCGGCGGATCAGCCCCTCGCCGATCAGGATGTCGTAGGCGCCGCGGGCCAGGGCCACGCGCACGCCATCGGGCGCGCGATGCGCCAGGATGGCCTCGGCCACCTTGCGCGTCGTCGTTTCCGGGCTGTCATCGGCGCAGGGGATGGTCAGCTCCGCCTCGGCATAGAGGGGGTGGCGGGCGGTCATCAGCCGGTCCAGCACCTCGCGCGGGTCGGCGTTGCGGAACAGGGGCCGGGTGTCGCGGTTGGTGACGCGGCGCAGCAGCACTCGCGCGGGGCATTTCAGCCACACCGACAGCGCGCCCGCCTGGCGCAGCGCCGCCCGTGTGCGCGCATCGGCATAGGCGCCGCCGCCGGTCGCCAGCACGATCGGCTCCTTGCCCGAGACCAGGCGCGCGATCACCCTTCGCTCGCCCTCGCGGAAATGCGCCTCGCCATAGCGGGAGAAGATCTCGTGGATGGGGATGCCGGCGGCCTGCTCGATCTCGGTGTCGGCATCCCGGAAGGGCATGCCCCAGCGCGCGGCCAGCCGCCGGCCGATGGAGGACTTGCCGGCGCCCGGCATGCCCACCAGCACGATGGAGCGGCCGGGGCCGGCCGGCATGGGCTGGCCGGAACCGGCCGGGAGGGAGGGGTCCGAGGGGGCGAGGTTGCGCGACACGATGCCCTTCGGTAGCACACCCACCGCCGCCTGTGAGGGGATGCCCCGCTCCCGATGTTCCGCCGCCCCCTTCTGCTGATCCTCCTGCTCCTGCTCGGCGCCCTCGCGGTCGGGCTGCTGGCGCTGGGCGCCTTCCCGCCCGCGGTGAACCAGGCGCCCGTGGAGCGCGTGCTGCCCAATGACCGCTTCCAGGTGAGGTAGCGTGGCCGGCCACCTCCTCGAAGCCTTCCTGGAGATGATGGCCGCCGAGCGCGGCGCCGCCCGCAACACCCTGCTGGCCTACCGCAAGGACCTGGAGGACTACCTGGCCCGCCACGACCCCGTGCGGGCCGATGCCGACGCCCTGCGCGCCCACATCGCCGGGCTGGCCGCGCAGGGCTTCTCGCCCCGCACCCAGGCGCGCAAGCTCTCGTCGCTGCGGCAGTTCCACCAGTTCCTGGCCCGCGAGCGCCTGCGCCCTGACGACCCGACCGCCCTGCTGGACAGCCCCAAGGCCCCCCCGCCCCTGCCGAAGCCGCTGAGCGAGGCGGAGATGGACGCGCTGACCATGGGCGCCGCCGCCCTGCCCGACCACCAGGCGCCGGTGGCGCTGGCCGCCATCGAGCTGCTCTACGCCTCCGGGCTGCGCGTCTCCGAGCTTGTCACCTTGCCCGCCGGCGCCCTGCGCGGGGAGGACCCGCTGGTGGCGGTGCGCGGCAAGGGCGCGAAGGAGCGGCTCATCCCCGTCTCGAAGCGCGCGCGCGAGGCCGCGGCGATGGCGCGCGAAGGCCTGGCGAAGCGCGGCAAGGGCCGGCCGCAGGCGCAGCGCTGGCTGCTGCCCTCGCGCGGGGCGGCCGGGCACCTGACGCGCCAGGGGGTGGGGCTGCTGCTGAAGGAGGCCGCGAAGGCCGGCGGGCTGGACCCCGCGCGGGTCTCGCCGCACGTGCTGCGGCATTCCTTCGCCACCCACCTGCTGAGCCGCGGCGCCGACCTGCGCGCGCTCCAGACCCTGCTGGGCCATGCCGACATCGCCACCACCCAGGTCTACACCAAGGTGATGGAGGAGCGGCTGCGCGCGGTGGTGGAGGAGCACCACCCGCTGGCGCTACAGCCGCGCCGCCAGCCCACCGAGGATTGAGCGCGCCTCCTCCCCCATCCGCCGCACCACATCCCCGGCCGGCGGCAGGTCGCCGATCAGCCCGACGCATTGCCCGGCCCAGACATAGGAATCGTCCAGCGCGCCATCCTGCACGCCGCGGGCATTCGCCTCGCCGGCGATCAAGGGCAGCAGCTCCGCGCCCGCCACCTCCGCCGCGACGTTCTGGCGCGCCTCCGCCGCGACGATGGCCTCCGCATGGCGGGAGCGCAGCACGCGCCCCGGCTGGCCGATGCTGCGTTTGATGAGCATCGTGTCCTCCGGCGCCGCTTCCACCAGCGCCTGCTTGTAGGCGGGGTGCGCCTGCGCCTCGGCGGTGGCGACGAAGCGCGTGCCCATCTCCACCCCCTCCGCGCCCAGGGCCAGGGCGGCGGCCAGCCCGTGCCCATTGGCGATGCCGCCCGAGGCGAGCACCGGGATGGACACGGCGCGCACCACGCGCGGCACCATCACCAGCGTCGTCTCCTCGCTCCGGCCAATATGCCCGCCGCCTTCGAAGCCGACGGTGGCGACGATGTCCGCCCCCGCGCCCTCCGCCTTGCGCGCCAGCTCCGGCCCGGCGATCAGCACCAGGGTGCGCGCCGCGCCGTTGATGCGCCGGATCCATGGCGCCGGGTTGCCGGCGGTCAGCGCGATCACCGCAACCTTCTCCTCCAGCGCCACCTCCAGCAGCGGCGTCACGTCCGTCCGCCCCAGCGGGAAATTCACGCCGAAGGGGCGCGGCGTGGCGCCCTTCACCTGCCGGATGGCCGCGCGCAGCGCCGCCGCATCCAGCCCCACGGTCGAGAGCTGCCCCAGGCCGCCCGCCGCGCTGACCGCCGCGCAGAGCGCCGGCCCCGCCACCCGCGCCAGCCCGCCCTGCACGATGGGCCAGTCCAGCCCCAGCATCCGCGTCACCCGCGTGCGGATCATTCGGCGGTGGCCCCGGTGGCGCGCACCAGCGCCGACCATCGCTCCACCTCCGCGCGCACGAAGGCGCCGAACTCCTCCAGCGCCAGGCCGGAGGGGATGGCGCCGGTGGCGCGGATGCGCGCGGCATTCGTATCCTCGCGCAGCGCCGCCTGCACGATGGACGCCACGCGCCGGGTGATGGTGGGCGGCGTGCCGGCGGGCGCCATCAGCGACTGCCAGGCGGTCGGCTCGAAATCCGCCCAGCCGAGCTGCGCGCCCAGCGGCAGGATGTCGGGGAAGTCCGGGTGCGGCGCGCGCGAGGAGATGCCCAGCGCCGTCAGCCGCCCCTCGCGGATGAAGGGGGATTGCGGCGGCAGGTTCTCCAGCGTCGCGTCAATGCGCCCGGCCAGCAGCTCCGTCACCGCCGGCACCGAGCCGCGGAAGGGGATGTGCGTGCCGCGCACGCCCGCGCGCCGCAGCATGTCCTCCATGGACAGGTGCGGATGCGTGCCCACCCCGGCCGAGCCGTAGGTGATGCCATTGGGCCGGCGCCGCGCCCAGTCCAGGAACTCCACGGCGTTGCGGGCGGGGTTGGCGGGGTGGACCGTCAGCACGTTGGGCACCATGGCGATCACCACCACCGGCGCGAAGTCCCGCAGCAGGTCGAAGGGCAGGCTGCGGTAGAGGCTGTGGTTGATCGCCGCGGCCGCCGCCGCCACGGCGAAATGCTGGCCATCGGCCGGCGAGCGCGCGATGGCCTCCATGCCGATGTTGCCGCCCGCGCCCGTGCGGTTCTCCACCACGAAGGCGCCGCCGGTGGCAGCGCCCAGCGCCTGCGCGGCGAAGCGCCCCAGCGTGTCCGAAGCCCCGCCGGGCGCGAAGGGCGAGACGATGCGCACCGGCCCGGCGGGCCAGGACTGCGCGCGGGCCGGCAGCGCCAGCACGGGCGCGGCCAGGAGGATCCTTCGCTTCACCGCATCATCTCCTTGGCGATCAGCAGGCGCTGCACGTCGGATGCGCCCTCGAAGATCCGCAGCAGGCGCACGTCGCGGAAGAACTGCTCCACCACGGAGCCGCGCATGTAGCCCATGCCGCCATGCACCTGCACCGCACGGTCGGCCACGCGGCCCACCATCTCGCTCGCGAACAGCTTGCAGCAGGCGATGTCGCCGATCAGCGGGCCCACCGCCTCGCCCGCGGTGTCGAAGGCGCGCGCCGTCTCCAGCACCATGCTGCGCGCGGCCAGCAGCTCGGCGCGGCTGTCGGCCAGTTGCGCCTGCACCAGCTGGAACTCCGCCAGGGCCTGGCCGAATTGCCGCCGCTGCCGCGCATGGGCCAGCGCCTCGTCCAGCAGGCGCTGCGCCTGGCCGACGCAGGTGGTGGCCACGTGCAGCCGCGCGTGGTTGATGCCGCGCATGGCGGTCTTGAAGCCGCCGCCCTCCCGCCCGCCGACCAGCGCCGATTCCGGCACGCGGACCCCGTCGAAATGGACCTCGCTGGTCGCGCTGCCGTCCTGGCCCATCTTGCGGTCGGCCGCGCCCATGGCGATGCCCGGCGCATGGCGCGGCACGATGAAGGCGCTGATGCCCGCGGCGTCGCGCGATGCCATGTCGGTGCGCGCCATCACGATCAGCACATCCGCCTGGCGGGCATTGGTGATGTAGCGCTTGGTGCCGGTGATGACGAACTCCGCGCCCTCGCGCACCGCGCGCGTGCGCACGCCGCCGGCATCGCTGCCGGCCTCGGGCTCGGTGAGGCAGAAGGCGGCGGTGCATTCGCCGCTCGCCATGCGCGGCAGCCATTCGCGCCGCTGCGCCTCGGTCCCGTTGTAGACGATGGGCTGCGAGCCGAGCCCGATGGTGGTGGAGAAGCGGGCGCGGAACACGGCGGAGGCGTATGTCACCTCCATCATCACCCGCACCTGCTGTTCCATCGTCAGGCCCAGCCCGCCGTAGCGCGTGGGGATGGAGATGCCGAACAGCCCGGCCTCGCGCAGGCGCTGCGTGAGGTCCTCCGGCAGCGTCTCCTCGCCCTCCAGCCGGGGTTCGGCGGGGATCAGCCGCTCGCGCACCAGGCGGCGGATGCCGGCCAGGTACTCCTCGAAGGCGTCGGCCTGCACCATGCCGTCCATCGCATCGGCTCCCCATCCGTTTTCCGCAGGCTACGCCGCCCGGCGCGGATGGCAACGCTTGCGGCGCGGCGGCCGGCTTGCCAGCCTGTGCCCCGCATGACCGGCTTCGACCTCCAGCTCCCCGCCACGCTCGACGGCGTCACCGCCCTGCAGGACGCGCTGGAGGCATGGGCCGAGGACGCCGATGTGCCGATGCCGGTCGCCATGCGCCTCGCGCTGATCGCGGAGGAGCTGGCGGCGAACGTGGCCCGCCACGCCACGGGGGCCAGCTTCTTCCGGTGCGAGGTCGCGCCCGGCGCGCTGGGGCTGGACATCGCCTTCACCGATGACGGCCCGCCCTACGACCCGCTGGCCCGCGCCGCGCCCGACACGGCGGCGGCGCGGGAGGAGCGCGACCCCGGCGGGCTGGGCGTGCACCTGGTGAAGGAGATGACGGTCGGCGCCCGGCATTCGCGCGCGGGCGGGGTCAACCGGCTGACTTGCACCCTGCCGCTCGCGGGCTAGAGTCGCGCCGGAATCCGCCACCGAAAGGCCTGCATGCCATGGACATCACCGAAGCCCAGGAAGCTGGCCGCGCCGTCGCGGTCCTCGACGGCCGGCTGGACACCGCCACCGCGCCGATGACGGAGGCGAAGCTGACCGCGCTGCTGAAGCAGGGCGGCGTGATCGCCGACCTTTCGGCGGTGCGCTACGTCTCCTCGGCCGGGCTGCGCGTGCTGCTGAAGGCGGCGAAGCTGGCGAAGGAGGGCGGCGTGCCCTTCGCCGTGGTCGGCCTCCAGGCCCCGGTGCGCGAGGTGTTCGAGATCAGCGGCTTCGACAAGATCATCCCCGCCTTCGCCACCCGCGCCGAAGCGGCCGCCGCCTGACGGCGGCGGCTTTTTTCCGCCCTCAGGCGCCGGGCGGCCGCATCCGCGGCCTTGGCTTGCGCGCCGCCACGCGTGCACCGGGCCGGCGGGCGGGCTGGGCGCGGCTCGCGCTTCGCGCGGCTCGG
>JBEQBS010000136.1:0-7939 GCA_041639675.1 Rubritepida sp.
CGCGGTGCTGGCCCGCGCCCGCGCCCGCGGGCTGGTGCCGCCGGGCGCCACCCCATCGGGCGAGGCGGTGCATGCGCTGCTCTTCCTGCCCGGCTTCTCGACGCGCGAGGTGGTGAGCGACGTGTCGGGCCGCGGCGTCGGGCTGGACGTGGTGCAAGAGGCGGCGCGGCGGGCCGGCGGCACGGTGCGGGTGGACAGCGCCCCGGGCCGCGGCACCGCCTTCATCCTGGACCTGCCGCTGAACGCCGCCATCCAGCCCGTGCTGCTGGTGGAGGCCGGCGGCCACCCCTATGCCCTGCCGGCGAACCGCGTCGAAAGCGTGCTGGAGCCGGCGCGGGTGGATGGGGCGCAGCCGCTGCGCTCGCTGGAGGCGCTGCTGGGCCTGCCGGAGACGGAGACCGGCGCCGTGGTGCTGCTGCGCCGGCCGACCGGGCTGCTGGGCCTGGCCGTGCCGCGCGTCGGCCGGCGGACCGACCTGCTGCTGAAGCCGTTGCACCCGGAGCTGGCCGGGCGGCCGGGCGTCGGCGGCGTCGGCGTGCTGGGCCATGGCGAGGCAGTGCTGCTGCTGGAGCCCGACGAACTCTGACCCCACCGAAGTTTCGCTGCGCGAAACCTCGGCGAGGACCCCGATGTCGCCTGGCCTTCGACGGGAGCGCCGCGTTGCCACGGCAAAGCCGCGGCGCCGCCCGAAGGCATTATCCCCGGCTGAAGGCCAGGATCGTCACGTCATCGGCCGCAGGCGCGCCGCGGGCGTGCAGGGCGATGGCGGCCAGCAGCTTCGCCGTCGCCATCTCCGGGTCCGTCGTGCCACCCAGCGCGGCCAGGACGGCGTCCTTGCCCAGCAGCTCACCCTCGGGGTCCTGCGCCTCGGTCACGCCGTCGGTCAGCAGCAGCAGCCCTTCGCCCGGCGGCACGGCGAAGGGGTGGCTGGCGTAGGGGAAGCCCTCCATCACCCCCAGCGCCGGCTGGGTGGGCCAGCCTTCCAGCAGCGCCGCGCCATCGCCGCGCAGGCGCAGCGGCGCCTCGTGGCCGGCGTTGCACAGGCGGCCCTCGCCGGTGGCAGGGTCCAGCACGCCGAACAGGGCGGTGACGAAGGTCATGTCGTCATTCCCGGCCGCCAAGTCGTCATTGGCCATCGCCAGCAGCACGGCGGGGTCGGGCACGCCCTGGGCCATGCGGGCGGCGGCGCGCACCAGGCCGAAGCAGCGCGCCATGGTCAGCCCGGCTGGCGCGCCCTTGCCGGTCACGTCGGCCACGCCGAACAGCAGCCGCCCGCCGGGCAGCGGCAGCAGGTCATACAGGTCGCCGCCCACCTCGCGCGCCGGCTCCATGTGCGCGTGCACGGCAAAGCCCGGCCGGGCGAGGGCCGCGAAGCCGCGCGGCACGATGGAAAGCTGCGCGCGCCGCGCCGTCTCCAGCTCCGCCTCCAGCGCGGCGCGGCGCTGGTCGGCCAGGTCGCGCAGGGCCTTCTTCTCCAGCACGGCGGTCAGGCGGGCGCGCAGCAAGGGCGGGTCGAAGCTCTTGGGCAGGTAGTCCTCGGCCCCCAGCTCGATGCAGCGGATCACGCCCGCCATCTCCGTCTGGGCGGAGATGACGATCACCGGCGGCGCATCCGCCTGGCCGTGCAGGCGCTCCAGCACGCCGATGCCGTCCAGCTCCGGCATCTCCAGGTCCAGCAGCACCACGTCGAAGCGGCGGGCGGCGATGGCGGCCAGGGCCTCGATGCCGTTGGTGGCCATCTCCGGCTCGCCGTAGCCGAGCTCACCGAGGCGGCGCTTCAGCAGCAGCCGGTTGAAGCTGCTGTCATCCACCACCAGGAGCGACGCCGTCATGCCCGCCCCGCCGCCATGCTTTCCACCGCCGCGCGCGATTCCGCCGCCAGCCGGGACAGGTCAATCATCGTCACCGTGATCTCCTCGGCCGCCGTGGCATTGCCCTGGCCGATGCGCGTCAGCGTGGCCACGCGCTCATCCAGGCTGGCGATCGTCACCTGCTGCTCCTCCATCGCCACGGCGATGGAGGCGGCCAGCCGCGCCGTCTCCTCCGTCAGCCGCTCGAACTGGTCCATCCCCTCGCCCACCGCGGCCGCGGCGCCCGCGCCCTCGCGCGTGCGGCGCCCGGCCTGGAGGACGACATCGGCGATCTCCTGCGCCAGCGCCTCCGTGCTGGCGGCGAGCTGGCGCACCTCCTCCGCCACCACGGCCAGGCCGCGGCCGTGCTCGCCGGCGCGCGCGGCCTCGATGGCGGCGTTGATCGCCAGGATGTTGGTCTGGGTGGCGATCTTGGCGATGGTGGCGGCGATGCGCGTCACGCGCTCCGTGTCCTCGCCCACCGCATCCACCGTCTCCACCAGCAGGCGCACCTTCTCCAGGCTGCCTTGCAGCAGCGCCCGCGCCTCGCCCGCCGTGTCGCGCGCGAGTTGCGTCGAGCGGCCGACATCGCTGACGGCCTGCGTGGTGTGGCCCAGCGCGTCGGACACGGCGCGCAGCTCGGACAGCTGGGTCATGCTGCCCTCGCTCACCTGGCCGATCGCCTGGCTGGCCTGGGTGGTGACGATGGCGGTGCGCCGCGCGCCTTCCAGCGCCTGGTCCATCAGGGCGCGGGTCTCGCCCAGGTTGGTGCGGAACACCGCCACGGCGCGCGCCATCTCGCCCACCTCGTCGCCGCGCGCCGTCTCGGGCACCGCGCCTTCCGCATCGCCGGCGGCGAGGCGGCGCATGGCCGCCGCGACGCGCCCCAGCGGCCGCACCGTCAGCAGCACCAGCACTAGCCACACCAGCGCGAGGCCCAGCAGCCCCAGGCCGGCGCCGACCGCCACCGCCACCTGCCCGTCCCGCCGCAGCCGGTGCGCCTTCTCCAGGCTCTCGGCGGCGTCGCGGCGGGAAATCTCGCGCGCCTCGCTGGCCAGGCGGTTGAAGGCCACCACGATGTCCAGCCATTCCTCCTGCAAGGGGCCCCATTCGGCGCGCGCCCGGCGGGTGAAGCTGTCCGCCACGCGCTCGGCGAGGTCGGGCAGGCGGGCGGCCATGTCGCGCGCGCTCTCCATCGCCACCGGGTCCACCCGGCCGCCCAGCAGGCCGACCAGCGTGGCATGGCTCTCGGCGATGCCCTCGGCGTTGCGGCGCATGCGCGGGCCGGTGACGGTGGGCGGCAGCGCGCCGGCCAGCACGGCGGCAAAGGCCTGGGCGAAGTCGGCGACGTCGGAGGTGAAGTCGTCCACCGCCTCGATCATCGCGCGGTCGCGCACGCCCATGCGCTCGATGATGGCACCCTGGCGCTGCAGCATCAGCAGCGAATTGCCGGCCAGGAAGCCCAGCACCGCCAGCATCAGCAGCAGGGTGATGGCCGCGCGGGTGCCGATGCGGCCCAGCACGCCACCGCCATGCGCGCCGCCGCGCAGGATGCCGGGATGGGGCGCCGCCATGCGCCTCAGCCCCGCGGCAGTTCCTGCTCGGCCAGCGCGGCGAAGAAGCCGGCGCCCACGGGCAGCAGGTCGTCGTTGAAGTCGTAGCGCGGGTTGTGCAGCGCCACGGCGCCCTTCGCGCCCTGGCGCTGGCCCAGCTTCACGAAGCAGCCCGGGCGCTCCAGCAGCATGAAGGAGAAGTCCTCGCCCCCCATGTTGGGCGGGCGCCGGCGGATCAACCCGCCCTCGCCCAGCACGCGCGCGGCGGCCAGCGCGGCGCGCTCCGTCTCGTGCTCGTGGTTCACCGTGGGGGGGTAGCCGCGCCAGTACTCCACCACCGCCACGGCGTCGTTCATCGCGGCCACATGCTGCGCGGTGGCGGTGATGAGGCGCTGCATCTCGTCCTGCGTCTCCGGCCGCAAGGTGCGCACCGTGCCCTTGATCTCCGCCACCTCGGGGATGACGTTGGATGCGCTGCCGGCATGGAACTGGCACAGGGAGATCACGGCGGAATCCAGCGGGTCCACCCGGCGGGCCACCAGCGCCTGCATGGCCACCACGATCTGCGCGCCCACCAGGATGGGGTCCACCGCCTGGTGCGGCCGCGCCGCATGCCCGCCCTTGCCGGTGATGGCGATGGAGACGCGGTCGGAGGCCGCCAGCACCGGGCCCGCCACCACCGCGGCCTGACCCAGCTCCAGGTTCGGGTCGTTGTGCACGCCATAGACGGCGTCGCAGGGGAAGCGCGCGAACAGCCCGTCCTCGATCATCGCCCTGGCGCCGGCGCCTCCCTCCTCGGCGGGCTGGAAGATGAAGTGCACCGTGCCGTCGAAGTTGCGCGTCTCCGCCAGGTGGCGGGCGGCGCCCAGCAGCATGGCGGTGTGGCCGTCATGGCCGCAGGCATGCATCTTGCCGGGCACGGTGGAGGCATAGGGCAGCCCCGTCTCCTCCGGCATGGGCAGGGCGTCCATGTCGGCGCGGAAGCCGATGGTGCGGGCGGAGGTGCCGTTGCGCAGCACCCCCACCAGCCCGGTGACGCCCAGGCCGCGATGCACCTCGATGCCCCATCCGGCCAGCTTCGCCGCCACGTAGTCGCTGGTGGCGCGCTCCTCGTAGCAGAGCTCGGGCGTGCGGTGGATGTGCTGGCGCCATTCGGCCATCTCGGGCTGCTGGGCGGCGAGGGTGTTGGGGACGGGCATTCCGGTGATCCTGGATTCGCGCCATCATCCCCGCCGCATGGGGGGGACGCAACCTTGACCGACACGCTGCTCGCGCTCGACCAGGGCACCACCTCCACCCGCGCCATGGCCTTCGACGCCGCGCTGCGGCCGCTGCGCACGGCGCAGGTGGAGCTGCCCCAGCACTTCCCCCATCCCGGCTGGGTGGAGCACGACGCGGAGGAGATCGCCGCGCACGCCTTGCGCGTGCTGCGCGAGGTGGCGCCGGAGCCCGCGAAGGTCGCCGGCATCGGCATCACCAATCAGCGCGAGACGACGGTGCTGTGGGAGCGCGCGACCGGACGGCCGATCGGCCGCGCCATCGTCTGGCAGGACCGCCGCACGGCCGATGCCTGCGACGCCCTGCGCGACGATGAGCCGATGGTGGCCGCGCGCACCGGGCTGCGGCTGGACCCCTATTTCTCCGCCACCAAGCTGCGGTGGCTGCTGGACGCGACGCCCGGCGCGCGCGAGGCCGCCGCGCGCGGCGAACTCTGCTTCGGCACGGTGGACAGCTTCCTGCTGTTCCGCCTGACGGAAGGCCGGATGCACGCGACGGATGCCACCAATGCCTCCCGCACCCTGCTGATGGACCTGCGGACCGGCGCCTGGGACCCGGAACTGTGCGACCTGTTCCGCATCCCCATGGCGATCCTGCCCGAGATCCGCGACAGCGCCGGCGATTTCGGCGAGACGGCGGCGCTCGGCGGGCGCATCCGCATCCTGGGCATCGCCGGGGATCAGCAGGCCGCCACGCTGGGTCAGGCCTGCTTCGCGCCGGGCATGGTGAAGTCCACCTACGGCACCGGCTGCTTCGCCCTGCTGGTGACGGGCGCGGAGCCCGTGATGTCCCGCCACCGGCTGCTGACCACGGTGGCCTGGCAGCTGGGCGGCCGCCGCGCCTATGCGCTGGAGGGCGCCATCTTCAACGCCGGTTCCACCGTGCAATGGCTGCGCGATGGCCTGGGCATCATCGGCCATGCGCGGGAGGCCAATGACTGGGCACTGAAGGCCGACCCCGCGCAGCGCATCCACTTGGTGCCGGCCTTCACCGGGCTGGGCGCGCCGCATTGGGACCCCGCGGCGCGCGCCGCCCTGCTGGGCATGACGCGCGGCACCGGGCGCGCCGAGATCTGCCGCGCCGCGCTGGAATCGGTGGGCCTGCAGACCGCCGACCTGCTGGCGGCCATGCGCGCCGACTGGCCGGATGCGGGCGGCATCGTGCTGCGGGTGGATGGCGGCATGGTGGCGAGCGACTGGACCATGCAGTTCCTGGCCGACATCCTCCAGGCCCCGGTGGACCGCCCGGCGGTGCCCGAGACCACGGCGTTGGGCGCCGCCTGGCTGGCCGGCCACGCCGCCGGCCTGCTGCCGGGCCCGGAGGCGCCGGCCGCCCATTGGCGCCTCGACCGCCGCTTCACCCCCGCCATGGACCCCGCCGAGGCGGCGCAGCGCCACGCCGAATGGCAGGGCGCGGTGCGGCGGGTGCTGGCGTGATGTTCCGCCTGGGCAATGCGTCTGGCTTCTCCGGCGACCGCGTGGATGCCGCCGCCCCGGTGATGCGCGACCTGGTGGCCGGCGGCACCCCGGCCGCGCTGTTCTTCGAGACGCTGGGCGAGCGCACCGTGGCCCTGGCGCAGCTGGAACGCCGCCGCGACCCCGCCCTGGGCTATGAGCCGATGCTGGAGCGCCTGGTCCGCCCCATCCTGCGCGACGCGCATGACCACGCCATCCCGCTGCTGGGCAACTGGGGCGCCGCCAACCCGCCGGCCGGCGGGCTGGCGGTGGCGCGGGTGGCGATGGAACTCGGCCTGCCCGGCCTGCGCATCGCGGTGGTGGAGGGCGACGACGTGACCGCCGCCGTGGCCGGCGGGCAATTGCCGGTGCACGAAGCCGATAGGGGGCTGGACATGGGCGATTGGCGCCTGGTCGCCGCCAATGCCTATATCGGCGCCGAGGCGCTGGTGGAGGCGCTGGCGCAGGGCGCGCAGGTGGTGGTGGCCGGCCGCACCAGCGACCCGGCGCTGGCCATCGCGCCGCTGATGCACCATTTCGGCTGGCGCGCCGATGACTGGGCGATGCTGGCGGTGGGCGCCGCCGCCGGGCACCTGCTGGAATGCGGCAGCCAGCTCACCGGCGGCGTCTTCTGGGACCCCGGCGTGAAGGACGTGCCGGACCCCGCCAGGCTCGGCTATCCCATCGCCGAGGTGACGGCCGATGGCGGGCTGGTCGTCACCAAGCCCGCCGGCACCGGCGGCCTGGTGGACCTGCGCACCGTGAAGGAACAGCTCCTCTACGAGCTGCACGACCCGGCGGCCTACATCACCCCCGACGTGGTGCTGGACATCACCGGCTGCTCGCTGGAGCAGGCGGGCCAGGACCGCGTGGCGCTGCACGGCCTGCGCGGCCACCCGCGCCCCGAGACGCTGAAGGTCACGGCCAGCTTCGAGGGGTCCTGGCTCGGCGAGGGGGAGGTGAGCGTGGCCGGGCCGAACGCCGCCGCCCGCGCCCGCGCCATGGCGGATGTGCTGCTGGAGCGCCTGCGCATCCGCGGGCTTTCGGTGACGCGCGCAAGGGTGGATCTGATCGGCATCGCTTCCGTGCATGATGCCGATGACGGCGCCCTGTGGCGTGCCAGCGCCTGCGAGCCGCCGGAGGTGCGCGTGCGCCTTGCCGTGGAAAGCGCCAGCCGCGACGATGCCGACCAGGCGGCGCGCGAGGCGCTGGCCATGCTGTGCTGCGGCCCGGCCGGCACCGGCGGCGCGCGGTGGCGGGTGACGCCGCGCATCCTCACCCGCTCCCACCTCATCCTGCGCGAACGGGTGCCGACGCGCGTGACGATCCGCACCGCCAAGGAGATGCTGGCGTGAGGCTGCACAAGATCGCCCACTCGCGCGCCGGGGACAAGGGCAACCGGCTGAACCTGTCGCTGATCCCCTACGACCCCGCGCATTACCCGGCGCTGGCGGCGCAGGTGACGGCGGCGCGCGTGCTGGCGCTCTTCGCGCATCGCGGCGCCACCGCCTGCGTGCGGCATGACCTGCCGCTGCTCCACGCCTTCAACTTCGTGGTGGAGGATGCGCTGGAGGGCGGCGTGAACGGCAGCCTGAACCTGGACGGCCACGGCAAGACGATGAGCTTCCGCCTGCTGGAGCTGGAGGTGACGCTGCCCTGACGGCGTTCACCGCGCCAGCGCCACCAGCGCCGTGCGCGGCGGCACGCCCGGGGTGAATTCCGGCCAGCGCGTCGCGGGGCGCTCGAAGGAGGCGCCGGGCTCCGCGCCCGGCCGGCGCGCCACGGTCAGCACCGTGCCATCCGG
>JBEQBS010000137.1:0-7884 GCA_041639675.1 Rubritepida sp.
TGCCGCCGGCGGTGCCGCCACGCCCCGACAGCAGCGCCTCGGCGCCGCGCGCGACGAGCGTTGCCGTGAGGTCGAAGGGTTGGCCGGGGCCGCCACCGGCCAGGCCGGCCCGCGGGATGGCGATGCGCTCGCCGCCCGCACTCACCACCCAGTCGCGCAGGGTGACGGACTGGATGTCCACCGCCATCGGCTCGCGCGATTGCGCGGCGGGGGCGGGGCCGGGCGGCGCGGCGGGGCGCGCGAAGGTCCAGTTGCCGCCTTCCAGCACCAGGTCGCCGCCCGTGAGCTCCAGCGCGCGCACCTCTACGCGGCCAGCCAGAAGCGGCAGCAGCGCCAGCCGCAGCTCCGCGCGGCGCAGCAGCAGCATGTCGGGGCGCGAGCCGCCTTCCACGTTGCCGAGCCGCGCGCCCTCCAGCGCCACCTTGGGCACCAGCCCGGGCGCGAGCGAGAGGCGATCGGCGGCGAAGGAACGCCCGGTGGCCTGCGTCACCGCCGCGGCGAGGCGCGGCCGCAGCGCATCGGCGTCGAACAGCAGCAGGAAGGCGGCCAGGGCCAGCAGCGGCAGGGCCAGCAGCAGCGCGCCGCCCAGCAGCAGCCAGCGCCTCATGCGCGCCGCCGGATCGGCTTCGGCGCCGGGTTGTCGAAGCCCAGGAAGCGCATCGTCTCCGCCAGATGCGGCGGGGCGGCGGCGGCGACCTCGACCACGCCGCCCTCGGGGTGCGGCAGGCGCAGGGCGCGGGCATGCAGGTGCAGCAGCGGCGGCAGCCCCTCCAGGTGCGCGGCGGCGCCGCCATACTTGCCGTCGCCCAGGATCGGCGTTTCCAGCGCCGCGGCGCAGTGCACGCGCAGCTGGTGCGTGCGGCCGGTATGGGGCTTGAGCTCCAGCAGGGCGGCCTTGCGCTTGGCGGCGTCCAGCACGGCGAATTCCGTGACGGCGCGCTGGCCGCGCGGGTCGGGCACCATGCGCTCGCCGCGCGGGCCGCCTTCCTTGGAGAGCGCCAGCTCGATCCGCCCGCCGGGGTGCTTCGGCTCGCCCACCACCACGGCCCAGTAGGTCTTCTCCACGTCCCGCCCGCGGAAGGCGGCGGCCAGGGCGGCGGCGGCGGCCGGCGTGCGGGCCAGCACCAGCACGCCGGAGGTGTCGCGGTCGAGCCGGTGCACCAGGCGCGGGCGGTCCTCGGCGCCGAAGCGCAGGGCGTCCAGCGCGCCGTCCAGGTGCTTCGTGATGCCAGGGCCGCCCTGCACGGGCAGGCCGTGGGGCTTGTCCAGCACCAGCATGTGGGCGTCGCGGTACAGGACGCGGGATTGCAGCTCGGCGGCGAAGGCCTCGGGCACCGGCTTCGCGTCGGCCTTGGGCGCCGGGGCGGTGGGCATGGGCGGCACGCGGATTTCCGCGCCGGCGGGCAGGCGGGTGTTCGCCTCGGCCCTGTGGCCATCCACGCGGATCTGGCCGGTGCGGAGCATCTTCTGCAGGGCACCCTGCGTCAGCGCCGGGAAGCGCCGGCGCAGCCAGCGGTCGAGCCGCGTATCGGCCTCGGCGGGGGGAACCGTCAGTGTCTGGACCATGCCCCCCGTATAGCGCGCCCGCGTCAGCCGCGCACGAAGGCCCAGTCGTAGCCGCCATCCGCCTTGCGCAGCCGGCCGACGGTGGGGCTGGGGAAATGGATGGGCAGCAGCACGGTCTCCGTGTCCGCCACCTCGGCGAAGATGCGGCGGCGGCTGGCGCGCGCGCCCTCGGCGTCCCAGCAGAAGATGGTGGACAGCTCCGGGTCGTGGCATTGCAGCTGGTGGTGGAACATGTCGCCGGTGATGAGCGCGCGCCGGCCGCCGCGGCGGATGTCCAGGCAGCAATGGCCGGGCGAATGGCCGGGCGTCAGCAACAGGGAGATGCCGGGCTCGATCTCGTAGCCGTCCTCCACCAGCACGGCCTGGCCGGCGGCCATGATGGGCTCGCAGTTCATGCGCCACACGCCGCCGGCGCCGCCGGGGCGCTCCACCCCCTCCTTCGCCAGCTGCTCCCAGGCCTCGTACTCGCCCTTGTGGAAGATGTACTTCGCGCGCGGGAAGAAGGGGACCCAGCGTCCGTCCTCCAGCTTCGTGTTCCAGCCGGAATGGTCAATGTGCAGGTGGGTGCAGAAGACGATGTCCACATCCTCCGGCGTCAGCCCCTCCTTCGCCAGCGCGTCCAGCCAGGGCGTCTTGTCGAAGTCCATCGGCGCGGCATAGCCCTTGTCCTCGCCGGTGCAGGTGTCCACCAGGATGACGTGGTTGGCGGTGCGGACCACGAAGCTCTGGTAGGTGATGACCATCTTGCCCGTGGCCTCGTCCATCACCTCCGGCTCCAGCCGCGCCATGCTCGCCGGGTGGTCCTCGCGCCGGAAGCCGGGGAACATGTCCTCCGGGCGGCGCCAGGGGCCGTCGCGCTCGACGATGCTGGTGATGGTGACGTCGCCGATCTGCAGCGGCTGCATGGTGCTTCCCCCCGGTGGTGATTCCGGGGGCGAGCGTGCCGCGATCACCCGCGCGCGAGAAGCCCCCGCGCTACAGGTGCAGCGCCGCCAGCATGCGCTGATGCAGCACGCGTATGACCAGGATGCCGCCTGGGCGTGGGCGGAAGAACACGGCATGGCGGCCGTGATCCAGCCGTCGCAGCCCGGGGCGCAGCGCCGAGGCATCGCGGCCTGCGTTGGGCAGGTCCGCCAGGGTTTCCAGCGCATGCTGCATGGCGTGCAGATAGGCCGCCGCCTGCTCGGTGCCCCAGCGGGCAGCGGAATGGCGGGCGATGGCGTCCAGGTCGGCATCCGCGGCACGGGTGAGGCGGACCTCACCCACCGGGCGCGTCGCCCCCCCGGTGCAGGGCGGCGATGATGTCGGTGATGCGGCGTGGGCTTTCCCCGCTCGCCTCGCCTTCGGCCAACGCGGTCGAGAGCGCGGCGCGGGCCTCCGCCTGCTCCTGGTCGCGGCGGATCAGGTCACGCAGGTAGTCGCTGGCGCTGGCATAGCGGCCGGATTGCACGCGTCCTTCGACCCATTGCCGCATCGGGTCGGGGACGGAGATATTCATGGTCGCCATGCCTGTATCATGGCAAGGATTGGCAAGGCCTGCCAAGCGCTATCCGCGCGCGAGAAGTCCCCGCGCCAGCGCGTCGAAGCCGGCCACCGGCACCTCCTCCGCCCGGCGCTCGCCGGCGATGCCGGCGGCCGCCAGCAGCGCCTCCGCCCCGCCCAGGCCCTTGAGCGCGCCGCGCAGCATCTTGCGGCGCTGGCCGAAGGCGGCGGCGGTGACGCGCTCCATCGCCTTGAACAGCGCCGGTTCCGGCTGGGCGGCGTGCGGCTCGATCACCACCACGGCGCTATGGACCTTGGGCGGCGGGCGGAAGGCGCCGGGCGGCAGGCGCAGCCCGACGAAGCACCTCGCCACCCATTGCGCGAGGACGGCGAGGCGCCCGTAGTGTTCGGTGGCGGGGGGCGCCACGATGCGCAGCGCCACCTCCTCCTGGAACATCAGCACCAGCCGTTCCCAGGCCGCGCCCTGGGCCAGCCAGCCCACGAGGAGCGGCGTGCCGACATTGTAGGGCAGGTTGGCCACGACCATCCGCGGCGCGGGCAGCGCCGTGCCGTCGAAGCGGCGCGCATCCTGGCGCAGCACGGTCAGGCGGCCGGGCTGCGCCGCCTCCAGCTCCGCCAGCGCGGCCAGGGCGCGCTCGTCCAGCTCCACGGCGGTCAGGTGGGCCAGCGGGCGCTCCAGCAGGGCGCGGGTCAGCCCGCCGGGGCCAGGGCCGACCTCCAGCACCTGGCGCCCGGTGAGGTCGCCGGCCAGCATGGCCACGCGGGCGCACACGGCCTCGTCCAGCAGGAAGTGCTGGCCCAGCGCCTTGCGGGCATCCAGGCCGAAGCGGCGCGGCACTTCGGCCAGCGGGGTCAGGGTTGTCATCGGCGCTGCCTCATCGGTTCGGCGCGCCCCACCAGCCGGACGCCCACGGTCGGAGCGCGGGCTTCGCCCGCGTGACGGAGCAGGCCGCGCAGGACTCGGCGCCCTGAAACGGGGACCCCGCGAGGGTTTCGGCGGAGCGCAGCGCGGCCGGAACTCTCGTGGGGTTCAGCCTCTTGCCTCGATGATCGCGCGCCGCCGCAGGTCGCGCTGGAGCTGGCGGGAGATCACCTCCACGCGCTCGCGCAGGATCTGCGCGCGGGCCATGTCGGGGGTGAACTCCGCCTCGCGCGACTGCTCGCGCGAGCACACCATCAGCAGCAGGATGCCGTCGGGCGAGATCACCGGCTGCGAGGGCCGGCCGATCGGCAGGCCGGCCAGCATCTGGCGCAGGGCGGGCGGGTTCAGCGCCTCCAGCCGCAGCGGGCCGGGGTCGGCCGGGCGGTCGCTGGTGCGGGGCTGGGCGTCCATCTGCTCGCAGCCGCGCAGGGTGGCGGAAAGCCGCTGCGCGCGCTCCAGCACCTGGCGCTGCTGCTCCGTCGGCGCCTGCGGGTCCAGGCGGCTGTTGAAGGGCAGGAAGACCTGGCGGACGGAGAGTGTGGTGGAGGCGCGCTCGGGCGTGCCGGCGTTGCGCCTGGCGCGCAGCGTGACGATCTGGAAGCCGCCGGCCACGCGGATGGCGTTGGAGACGGCGCCGGGCGGCATGCGCTCCACCACCGCCAGCACGTCGGGCTCCAGCTGGTTGGCCGTCACCCAGCCCATGTCGCCGCCCTGCAGCGCGCTCTGCGCCTGGGAGAACTGGGTGGCGACGATGGCGAAGGGCGAGCCGCGGCGGAGCTGGCCCACCACCTCGTCCACGAAGCGGCGCACCTCGGCCTCGTTGCGCGGGTCGTCCACCGGGATGAAGATCTCGCCCACCAGGAATTCGGGCTGGCCCTGGCGGGCGCGGTGCGCGGCCACGGCATCGGCCACGTCGCCCTCGCTGATCTCGCCCTGCGGGCCCAGCAGGGCGCGCAGCAGCCGGCCCCAGCCGATCTGCGCGCGCATCTGGTCATACAGCACGCGCGGCTGCACCCCCGCGGCGCGCAGCTGCTGCGCGAGCGCCCCGCGCGGCAGGCCGTTGCGGCGCTCGATGTCGCCCACCGCCTCGGCGATGTCGGAGTCGCTGACGGGCACGCGGCGGCTCTGCACCTCCTGCAGGCGCAGCTTCTCGTCCACCAGCAGGCGCAGCACCTGGGGCTGGAGGCGCGCGAGCGTCTCGGGCGAGACGGGCACGCCGGCATTCAGCGCAAACAGGCGCGCACGGGAGGCGACCTCGGCCTGGGTGATGGGGTCGCCATTCACCACGGACAGGATGCGGTTGCCCTGGGCCGAGGCCGGGCCGGGGGCGACGGCGCGCGGCGGGGCGCCGCCGCCCGGCTGGGCCAGCGCGGGTGTGGCGCCCAGCAGCAGGAGGGGCAGGAGGAAGGCGGCGCGGGACATGGCGTTCCTAACGCATCGAACCGGGGTTCGGCTCAGTTCGTCGGCACCGCGGGCAGGGCCGGGATGGCCGGCGCGCCGGCCCCGGCGGGCGGCGGCGCATCGAGGATGGAGCGGTTGAGCGAGGTCCCGCGGTCCAGCAGGGCCAGCACCAGGGCCAGCACGAAGAAGGCGGTGCCCAGGATGGCGGTGGTGCGCGTCAGCAGGTTGGCGGTGCCGCGCCCCGACATCACGCCCCCCATCCCCTGGGAGGAGCCGATGCCCAGCCCCCCGCCCTCGGAGCGCTGGATCAGGATCACGCCGATCAGCGCCAGGGTGACGATCAGGAACAGGACGAGGAGGACGGTGGACATGGTGGGCCGGGTTCTAGCCCCCGGGGGTGCGCGCCGCAACCGCGGCCTGGGCGATGGCCAGGAAGTCCGCCGCCACCAGCGCCGCGCCGCCGACCAGCGCGCCATCCACCTCCGGCAGGCCCAGCAGGGCCCCCGCGTTGCCCGGCTTCACCGAGCCGCCATAGAGCAGCCGCGTGCCGCGCGCCGCCTCGCCGAAGCGGCCCACCAGCACCCGGCGCATCGCGGCATGGATGGCGGCCACGTCCGCCTCGGTCGGCGTGCGGCCGGTGCCGATGGCCCAGACCGGCTCATAGGCGACGACCCCGCCCGCCGCGACGAAGCCCTCGGGCAGCGAGGCGGCGAGCTGCGCGGCCACCACCGATTCCGCCTCGCCCGCCAGGCGCTGCGCCTCCGTCTCGCCGACGCAGGCGATGGGGATGAGGCCGGCGGCGATGGCGGCCTCCACCTTGGCGCGGACCACCTCATCCGTCTCGCCATGGTCGGCCCGGCGCTCGGAATGGCCGAGGATGACATGGGTGGCGCCGGCGTCGCGCAGCATGGGCGCCGAGACGTCGCCGGTATGGGCGCCCTTGGCGGCGGCGTGGCAATCCTGCCCGCCCACCTTCACCGGCGAGCCCAGCAGCTGCGCCGCCACCGTGAAGACGTGCAGCGCCGGCGGGCAGACCAGGAGGTCGGCGCCCGGCACGCCGGCGCGGATGCCCTCGGCCAGCGCCCCGGCCTCGCGCGTCGTGCCGTGCATCTTCCAGTTGCCGGCGATCAGGGGGGTCATGGCCATCGGTGCCTCCGTGTGCTGACGGCGCTTCTATCCGCCCCGCCATGTTTGGCAACGCCACGCGCCTCGGCTATGCGCGCGCCATGATCTCCGCGATGCGCCGCCTGGCCGGGACCTGGTTCGCCAAGGCCCTCTTCGTCCTGCTGATCCTGTCCTTCGCCGTCTGGGGCATCGAGGACATGGTCCGCAACATCGGGCGAGACACCGCCGTGGCCCGCGTGGGCGGCGAATCCATCGAGGCGCAGGAGGCGCAGGAGGCCGCGACGCGCGAATTGCAGCGCATCTCCCGCCAGTTGCAGGGCAGCTTCACCCCCGATGCGCGCATTCGCCAGGCCGTCGCCCAGCAGGCGGTGGAGTCCCTGGTGATTGACCGGGTGCAGCGGCAGGAGGCCGCGCGCATGGGCATCGCCGTGCCGGACGAGGCGGTGCGCAGCTACGTCTTCCGCATCCCCGGCTTCCACGGCGCCGATGGCCGCTTCTCGCGCGACATCTTCAACCAGTTCCTGCGCCAGAACGACCTGACGGAGGGCGCCTTCCTGCTGCTGCTGCGCGCCGACCTGCAGCGCCAGCAGCTCGCCGGCGCGGTGCGGGCGGGCGCGGCCATCCCCTCCGTGCTGGGCGAGCGCCTGCTGGCCTGGCAGCTGGAGCGCCGCACCGCCACCCTGGTGGAGTTGCCCTGGGCCGATGCACCCGAGCCGGAGGCGCCGACCGAGGCGCAGCTCGCCCGCTTCCACGAGAACAACGCGCCGCTCTTCTCGCGCCCCGAATACCGCGACGTCTCGGTGGCGGTGCTGAACGCCGCGCGGATGATGGCGCAGGTGCAGGTGAGCGACCGCGAGATCGAGGACTACTTCGCCGCCAACCGCGCCCGCTGGGCGGTGCCGGAGCGGCGCGAGCTCTTCCAGGCCATCGTGACCTCCGAGGAGGCGGCGAATGCGCTCGCCGCGCAATGGCGCGAGGGCGCGGAGTTCCCGGCCATCGAATCCGCCGCCCAGGCCGGCGGGGGCGGTGCCACCGCGCTGGGCGTGCTGGCGCGCGAGGAGCTGCCGGTGCCCGCCCTGGCCCAGGCCGCCTTCGCCCTGGCGCCCGGCGCCGTCTCCGCCCCCGTGCGCACGCCTTTCGGCTGGCACGTGCTGCGCGTCGGCACGGTGCAGCCGGGCAGCGAGCGCGCCCTGGCCGATGTGCGCGACGAGATCCGCACCGCCATCGCCACCGAGAAGGCGGCGGACGAGGCCTTCGACCGCGCCAACCGGGTGGAGGATGCCCTGGCCGGCGGCGCCACCGTGGCCGAGGCCGCCCGCCGCTACGACCTCGCCTTCGCCGAGGCGCGGCTGGACGCCCGCGGCCTG
>JBEQBS010000138.1:0-7813 GCA_041639675.1 Rubritepida sp.
CCGCCGGCGGGGCGTGGTGGCGCGGCTGGTGGCCCGGCGCGAGCTGGCGGGGCGCGCGGCCCAGGCGGCGCTGGAGGCCGAGCGCCGCGGCGCCGCGGCCGAGAATGCCCGGCTCTCCGAGGCCGCCCGCGCCCAGGTGGCGCTGCTGACCCAGCAGCTGGAGGCGCTGCGCGGGCAGTTGAACCGCCTGGCCAATGCGCTGGACGCCGCCGAGGCGCGGGACCGCGAGAACGACGCCCAGGTGGTGAACCTGCGGGCGCAGCTTAACGCCGCCCTGGCCCAGCGCGTGGAGGAATTGCAGCGCTACCGCTCGGAGTTCTTCGGCCGGCTGCGCGAGGTGCTGGGCGACCGGCCGGAGCTGCGCGTGGTGGGCGACCGCTTCGTGTTCCAGAGCGAGCTGCTCTTCCCGCCGGCCTCGGCCGAGCTCTCGGCGGCGGGCACGGCACAGTTGCGCCAGCTCTCGCGCGTGCTGCTGGACATCGCCGCGCGCATCCCGCCCGACGTGCCCTGGCTGCTGCGGGTGGATGGCCATGCCGACCGCAACCCGATCCGCGGCGGGCGCTTCGCCTCCAACTGGGAACTCAGCGCGGCGCGCGCCATCGCCGTGGCGAACCTGATGATGGAGGCCGGGCTGCCCGCCAACCGCATCGCCGCCGCCGCCTTCGGCGAGCACCAGCCGCTGGACAATGGCGACAGCCCCGAGGCACTGGCCCGCAACCGGCGCATCGAGCTGCGCCTGACCGACAGATAGGCCCATGACCATGCGCGTCCCGCAGAATTCCCTTCTCCGCCACAAGCTGTCCCGCCTGCGGGACCGCCGCACGGACAGCGCCGCCTTCCGCCGCCTGCTGGCCGAGATCGGCGCCATGCTGACCGCCGAGGCCCTGGCCGACCTGCCGGAAACCACCGAGGCGCTGCACACCCCCGTGCAGGCCATGCAGGCCCCCGTCCTGGCCGCGCCCGAGCCCTGCCTGGTGGCGGTGCTGCGCGCCGGGCTGGGCCTGCTGGAAGGCGCGCGCCTCATCCTGCCCGAGGCCCCCGTCGGCCATCTGGGCCTGGTGCGGGACGAGCACACGCTGGTGGCCAGCGAATACGTGGTGCGCCTGCCGAGGGACCTCGCCGCGCGCGGCGCGCTGATCCTGGACCCCATGCTGGCCACCGGCGGCAGCGCGGTGCAGGCGGTGGCGCGGGTGAAGCAGGCCGGCGCCACCGCCGTGCGCTTCGCCTGCGTGGTGGCCGCGCCCGAGGGCGTGGCGGCGCTGGCGGCCGCGCATCCGGACGTGCCCATCCTGGCCGCCGCGCTGGACGAGCGGCTGAACGAGCGCGGCTACATCGTGCCCGGCCTGGGCGATGCGGGCGACCGCTGCTTCGGGACCGAGTAGCACCTTCCAGGCATGTTCATGCTGCGATGCATGAAACCTGAACGCGAGCTGACCGTTGCAGGCATGTCGGGAACAAGCCGCCAACCTGCGTGACGAGTCCTTGCGGATGTCCGTGAACGCGCCTGCCGGCGGCTGGTTCCCTCCACGCCGCCAGAAGGATTCGCGCACATGGATGGCTCCGTCCGCCCGAGCACCGATGCCCTGCCGATCTATTGCTTCTCGCATCTCCGGTGGGGCGGAGTGTTCCAGCGGCCGCAGCATCTCATGTCCCGCTTCGCCCGCACCCGCCCGGTCTTCTTCATCGAGGAGCCGGTGCATGGCGAGGAGGCGCGGCTGCACATGGCCGCCTGCCCGCGCACGGGCGTGACGGTCTGCACGCCGCACCTGCCGCATGGCGCCGGCGACGACGCCCTGCGCGCGATGCTGGACGGGCTGCTGGCGCAGAACGGCCCGGGCGTGGCTTGGTACTACACCCCGGCCATGCGGGCCTGGTCCGCCCATGTGGCGTGGCGCGCCCTGGCCTATGACATCATGGACGAGCTCTCCGCCTTCCGCTTCGCCCGCACCGACCTGCCGGAGCTGGAGCGCCGCCTGATCGCGGAATCCGACGTGGTCTTCACCGGCGGGCGCTCCCTGTTCGAGGCGAAGAAGCACCTGCACGGCAACATCCACTGCTTCCCTTCGGGCGTGGACCGCGCGCATTTCGCCAAGGCCCTGGCCGGCCTGCCCGACCCCGCGGACCAGGCCCCCATCGCCCGCCCGCGCCTGGGCTATTTCGGCGTGGTGGATGAGCGCATGGACCTGGAGCTGCTGCGCGCCGTCGCCGCCGCCCGGCCGGACTGGCAGGTCGTCATGGTCGGCCCGGTGGTGAAGGTGAGCGAGGAGGAGCTGCCCAAGGCGGCCAACATCCACTGGCTGGGCGGGCGCGCCTATGAGGAGCTGCCCGGCTTCCTGGCCAATTGGGACGTGGCGCTGATGCCCTTCGCGCTGAACGAGGCGACGCGTTTCATCAGCCCCACCAAGGCGCCCGAATACCTGGCCGGCGGCAAGCCCGTCGTCTCCACCCCCGTGGCCGACGTGGTGAGCCGCTACGAGGGGCTGGACGCGGTGCAGGTGGCGGGCTCGGCGGAGGCCTTCATCGCCGCCTGCGAACGCGCGCTGCGCTGGTCGAGCCTGCCCGACCAGGCGAAGGTGGATGCGATGCTGGAGGCGATGAGCTGGGACGGCATCCATGCCGCCATGGCCGCCCTGGTGCACCGCGCCGCCGCCCGCAAGGGCACGGCGGCGCCGGCGCTGCGCGTCGTGCCCTCCAAGGCCGCCGACTACCTGGTGGTGGGCGCGGGCTTCGCCGGCTCGGTGATGGCGGAGCGCATCGCCAGCGCCGGGCACCGCGTGCTGGTGGTGGACCGGCGCCAGCACATCGCCGGCAACGCCTATGACCACCACGACGCCGCCGGCGTGCTGATCCACCGCTTCGGCCCGCATATCTTCCACACCAACAGCGACGAGGTGCTGGCCTACCTGTCCCGCTTCACCCAGTGGCGCCCCTATGAGCACCGGGTGCTGGCGGAGGTGGAGGGGCAGATGCTGCCCATGCCCATCAACCGCACGACGCTGGAGAAGCTGTTCGGCGTGACCCTGGCCGACGAGGCCGCGGCGCAGTCCTTCCTCGACGGGCTGGCCGAGCCCACGGGCGAGGTGCGCACCGCCAAGGACTTCGTGATCGGCGCCGTGGGCCGCCGCCTCTACGAGACCTTCTTCGAGGGCTACACCCGCAAGCAATGGGGGCTGGACCCCTCGCAGCTGGACAAGTCGGTGACGGCGCGCGTGCCGACGCGCACCAGCCTGGACGACCGCTACTTCACCGACCGGCACCAGTGCATGCCGCTGCACGGCTTCACGCGGATGTTCGAGAACATGCTCGACCACCGCAACATCACCACGATGGTCGGCGTGGACTTCGCCGAGGTGCCACGCGGCGAGTTCGGCCACATCATCTACACCGGCCCGGTGGATGCCTATTTCGGCCACCGCTTCGGCGCGCTGCCCTATCGCTCGCTGCGCTTCGAGCACGAGACGGTGGACCGCGAATGGGTGCAGCCGGTGGCGACGGTGAACCAGCCCTCGGCGGATGTGCCCTTCACCCGCACCACCGAGTTCAAGCACCTGACGGGGCAGCAGCACGCGAAGTCCAGCCTGTGCCGCGAATATCCGACGGCGGAGGGCGAGCCCTACTACCCCATCCCGAACCCGGAGAACGCGGCGCTGTTCAAGCGGTACGAGGCGCTGGCGGATGCCGAGCGCGGCGTGACCTTCCTGGGCCGGCTGGGCACCTACCGCTACATGAACATGGACCAGGTGGTGGGCCAGGCGCTGGCGACGGCGAAGCGGCTGCTGCCGGCGCAGCAGGGCGGCGGCGTGATGCGCGGCGCGACGCAGGTGGCGGCGCCCGAGCGCAGCTGATGGCCTTCCGCTCCTTCGCGCTGGGCGGCTTCGAGGGGTCCACGCATCGCCGGCGCGATCGGCGGCGCGTGGACACCATCGCCTCCTCCGCGCATGACCTGCACGCGGGGCAGGACTACGCGCTGATGCGCGGCATGGGCATCCTGGCGACGCGCGAGGCGCTGCGCTGGCACCTCATCGAGCGGGAGGAGGGGCGGTTCGACTGGTCCTCCGCCCTGCCCATCATCCGCGCCGCGCGCGAGCATGGCGTGGAGGTGGTGTGGGACATCTGCCATTGGGGCGTGCCGGAGGGGGTGGAGGTGATGTCGCCCGCCTTCCCCGCGCGGGTGGCGCGGCTGGCGCGCGCGGCGGTGCGGCTGCTGCGCGACGAGGGTGCCTCGGTAGCCGGCTGGGTGCCGGTGAACGAGATGTCCTTCTGGGCCTGGGCCGGCGGCGAGATGGGCCATTTCGAGCCCTGGCTGGACGGGCAGGGCGATGCGCTGAAGCGCCAGCTCTTCCACGCCCACCTGGCCGTGGTGGAGGCGCTGCGCGCCGAGGGCGCGCGCGAGCCGGTGATCGTGGCCGAACCCCTCATCAACGTGGTGCCGCAGCCCGGCGACCCGGAGGCGGCGCGGCTGGCGGCCGGCCACAATGAGGGCTCCTTCGCCATCATTGACTGGCTGCTGGAGGCCGACCGCGCATCCGTGGACATCGTCGGCTTCAACCACTACCCGCACAACCAGTGGGTCTGGGACGGGCCGCAGATCTGGTGGGACGACCCGCGCTTCCGCCGCCTGTCCAGCCTGCTGGCCGATGCGCATGCCCGCTTCCGCAAGCCGCTGATGCTGGCCGAGACCGGCGCGGAGGAACCCCGCGGCGACGAGTGGCTGGCCTATGTGGCGGAGGAGCTGGGCCGCGCCCTGGATGCCGGCGTGCCGGTGCGGGGCGCGTGCATCTATCCGGTGATGGACTATGCCGGCTGGGACAATGACCGCCACGTGCCCTGCGGCCCCCTCCGGCGCGACGCCGTGCAGGCGCGCCACCTGCGGCCCGGCCAGCTGCGCGCCGTCGCCGCGTTGAACGCCCTGCCGCAGCCGCGGCGCGAATCCCGCGCCGCCTGAACCCCGAGGAAGGAAGACCCCGATGGCCATGACGATGGACAAGCTGTTCCTGGATACGCTGAAGGATGTCTACTACGCCGAGCGCCAGGTCCTGAAGGCGCTGACCAAGCAGGCCCGTGCCGCCCACCACCCTGAGCTGAAGCAGGCCTTCACCCTGCACAAGGAGCAGACGCAGGGCCAAGTGGAGCGGCTCCAGCAGGTCTTCGAGATCCTGGGCAAGCGCGCCCAGGGCGTCACCTGCGAGGCGATGAACGGCATCCTGGAGGAAGCGAGCGAGCTGCTGGAGGAGGAGCCGGAGGCCGGCCCCGTGCGCGACGCCGGCCTGCTGGCGGCGGCGCAATGCGTGGAGCACTACGAGATCGCGCGCTACGGCACGCTGATCGCCTGGGCCAAGGCCGCGGGCAAGGCCGAGGTGGTGGCGCTGCTCGACCAGAACCTGGCCGAGGAGAAGGAGACGGACGCGCTGCTCACGAAGCTGGCCGAGGCGGTGCTGAACCCCGACGCGGCGGCGAAGGCCTGACGCGCCGCCCGCGCCTTCGGGCGCGGGCCCCGGGTCAGAACTCCTGCACCATCCCTTCCGCGAGGTCCGACAGGGTCTCGCGGTCCAGCAGGCGCAGCTTCTGGTGGGCCGGCTCCTCGATCCATCGCGCCTTCTTGAAGGCGGTGAAGGTGCGGCTCACCGTTTCCAGCGTCAGGCCCAGGAAGTCGCCGATGTCGGAGCGCGTCATCGGCATGGGCAGGGGGTCCGGCAGGGCGCCGCGGCGGCGGTAGGCCTCTTCCAGCCCCAGCAGGAAGGAGGCGACGCGCGATTCCGCCGAGCGGCGGCCGACCGTGACCAGCTGCTCCTGCGTCGCCGCCAGCTCGGCCAGGCACATGTCCAGCAGGCGGCGCTCCATCACCGGGTAGCGGCGCAGCAGCGTGTCCAGCCGGCGGCGCTCGATCTTGCAGAAGGAGCCGGAGGTCAGCAGCTCGGCGTCGTAGGGGTAGGTGGCGGTGGCGCCGTAGCCGACGATGTCGCCGGGGAAGCGGAAGCCCACCACCTGCTGCTTGCCGTCCGCCAGCAGGCGCGACAGCTTGACGATGCCGCTGCCGATGGAGAAGGCGCGGCTGGCCTGGTCCCCCTCGCGGAACAGGACGGAGCGCGCGGGCTGGGCGAAGCGCTCGCTTTCGGCGGAGATGTCGTCCAGCGCGGCGGCGTCCAGCGGCTGGCACAGGCCGGTGAGCCGGCTGCCGCAGCTCAGGCAGGGGTCGGCACGGGTGGCGTCCCGCAGGCTGGCCCGCGTGGTGTCCAGTGGGTTCACCGGCTTTGCTCCTCGTCTGCCCGGAACGTAATGCGCCGGCAGGCATGGTTTCAAGCGGTGCCATGCAACGCCCGGCCCTGCGCGCCGCGCAGGGCCGGGGCGGGGGTCAGTCCCCGGTGATGGTGAAGGCGCCCGGGTTGATCGTCACCGTGCCCGGCCCCGCCACGGCGGCGGCGGCGGAAAGCGGCGCCCAGGTGAGCGGGTTGCCGCCGGCCGCGGCGTCGAACAGCCCGGCATGGGTGAAGGTGCCGGCGGCGGCGGTGAAGGTGAAGCGCACGGCTTCCGCGTTCGTCTGCACCCCGGTGCCGGTGAAGGTGACGCGCTGGCGGGCGTAGCCATTGCCCACCGGCTCCCCGGCCAGGCCGGCGGCGTCGCTGCCGCCGGTGCCCAAGGCCAGGAAGGCGCCGGTCGGCAGGGCGGGGTTGCGGCCGGCGACGGCGCGGGCCAGCAGGTTCTTGGCGTGGTCGGTCAGGCTGCTCATGCGTCGGGTCTCCTCAGATGTCGGTGGCGGCGGCGAAGAGCGGGGCGGCGCCGTCCGGGCCCGCCTCCCCGCGGATGGCGGCATAGACGGCGTCCAGCGCCAGCCGGTCGGGGTCGGGCAGGGCGGCGTGGGGCAGGCGGAACACCAGGCGGTGCAGCGGTGCCTTGCCGTCGCGCCGCGCCGCCTGGTCGCGGAAGCCGTGCAGCACCGCCTCGGTGATGCCGGCGTTGCGGTCCATCTGCAGGTGGGTGACGCGCCAGTAGGCGGCGGCGACGCCCGTGTTGTCGAGTTCGAGGGGCAGCAGGAAGGCCATGGCGTTCTCCTTCGGTCGGGGGGATCAGGCGGTGGTCTCGATGGATTGCACGCGGGCGACCCAGCGGATGGTCTTGCCGGCCTCGCCCGTGGCGGTGACGGCCAGCCCGCCCTGGGCGGCGTCGGCGGCGACGGTCAGGGTCCAGCCGGCGGCGCCGGCGTCCCGCAGCCCGGCGCCGAAGGCGGTGCCGGGGGTGATCGCGGCCAGGGCGGCGCCGGCGAAGGCGGTGCCGCCCACCAGCACCGTGGCCGCGGCGTTGGCCCCGCGCCGGATCAGCAGGTTCGCCTCCCACGATGCGCAATCGCCCACCGTACCGGCGCCGGCCGCCTGCTGCGCCACCACCAGCAGCTTGAGGCGGAAGGTGGCGTTGTTGGGCAGGTTCACCGTGTTGGCGAGGGAGGGCGCGTTGCCGTCCGCCGTCAGCCGGGTGGCGGTGGCGTCGGTGGTGAGGCGCCGCAGGACGAACTCGCCCGCCTGGGCGTCGCCTTGGGCGGAGAAGTTGCCCTCCCCCGCCCAGGCGCCGCGCGCCAGGTGGGCGCGGGTGGTGGCTCCCCAGCCGCCGGGAATCCAGCCCCGGTTGGCGTTGACTAGGTTACTGATGCCACCGCCCACGAAGCCGTCGCTACCCGTCACCTGATTGAGCCGCCCGCCAGCGACGGAACCGAAGGTGCCTGATACCGTGTTGCCCTCGCCGCCGCCGATGACGGTGCCCTGGCCCGAGGCGGTGTTGTTGGCGCCACCGCCGATGAAGGCGCCGACTCCGCTGGCCACCT
>JBEQBS010000139.1:0-7768 GCA_041639675.1 Rubritepida sp.
CAGCCCTCCGCGCGGATCATGTATCCGGCGTTGCGCACGGTGTGGATCAGCGGCTTGTCGAAGCCCTTGTCCAGCTTCTGGCGCAGGCGCGAGACGTGCACGTCAATCACGTTGGTCTGCGGGTCGAAGTGGTAGTCCCACACTTTCTCCAGCAGCATGGTGCGCGTCACCACCTGGCCGGCATGGCGCATCAGGTGCTCCAGCAGGCGGAACTCGCGCGGCTGCACGTCAATCTTCCGGCCCGATCGCGTGACGGTGCGGCTCAGCAGGTCCAGCTCCAGGTCCGCGACCTTGAGCTTCGTCACCGGCGCCTCGGAGGAGGGGCGGCGGCCCAGCGCCTCGACGCGCGCCAGCAGCTCGGCGAAGGCGAAGGGCTTGCTGAGGTAGTCGTCGCCGCCCGCCTTCAGCCCCTTCACGCGCTCATCCACGGCGGAGAGGGCGGAGAGGAACAGCACCGGCGTGCGGTTGCCCTGGCCGCGCAGCGTCTCCACCAGCCGCACCCCGTCCACGCCGCCGGGCAGCATGCGGTCCAGCACCAGCATGTCGAAGGATTCGCTCGCGGCGAGGAACAGGCCGTCGCGGCCATTGGCGGCGTGCTCCACCGTGTGTCCGGCTTCCTGGAGGCCCTTCTTCACGAAGCGGGCCACCTCCACGTCGTCCTCGACGAGCAGGATGCGCATCATTGGGGTCTTCGTCCTTGTTCAGCCCGGTCCGCCGGGGCGGCGCCCGACCTGCACCGGCAATTCCTGCGTGCGCCCCTCGCGCAGCAGCGTCAAGCGCACCGTCTGCCCCGGGGGCACGGCGGCGATGGAGCGCACGAGGATGCGCGAGGTCTCGGTGCGCTCCCCGTTGATGGCCAGCACCACGTCGCCGGCGCGCAGCCCCGCGCGGGCGGCGGGGCCGGTGCGCTCCACGCCCGCCACCAGCACGGCGCGGCGGTTCTGGCCACGCGGGTCGTCCGCGCCCAGATCCTGCACCTGCACGCCCAGCCAGCCGCGCTCCACCCGGCCGTCGCGGCGCAGCACCTCGATGGCCGGGCGCGCCAGGTCGCTGGGCGTGGCGAAGCCGATGCCGGCATTGGCGCCCGATGGCGAGTAGATGGCGGTGTTGATGCCGATCACCTCGCCCGCCAGGTTGAACAGCGGCCCGCCGCTGTTGCCCGGGTTGATGGCGGCGTCGGTTTGGATGAAGTCGTCGAAGGGGCCGGCGCCGATGTCGCGCCCGCGCGCCGAGACGATGCCCGCGGTGACGGAGCCACCCAGCCCGAAGGGGTTGCCCGCCGCCAGCACCCAGGAGCCGACGCGCATGGCCGCGCTGCTGCCCCAGCCCACGGCGGTGAGCGGCGCGCGCGGCTCCACCCGCAGCAGGGCCAGGTCCATCAGCTCGTCCGAACCCACCACGCGCGCCTGCATCTCCTGCCCATTCTGCAGCGACACCGTCACACGGCTCGCATTGCCGACGACGTGATTGTTGGTGACGATGAATCCAGCCGGATCAATCACGAAACCACTTCCGGCGCCCTGGCTGCGCTCCCGCCGGCCACGGAAGTAGCGCTCCAGCGGGGTGCCGCGGAATTCCGGCGGCACCGGCTGCGGCCCCTCGGATTGCACGGAGATGGCGACGACGGCGGGCAGCACGCGCTCGGCCAGGTCGGCGAGGTCGGGGAAGGCCGACATGGTCCCGCGCTGGGCGATGGCGGGGCCGCCGCAGCCGGCGAGCGCCGGGGGCAGCAGCAGCCCGGCCAGCAGGGCGCGGCGGCGGGGCAGAGTCAGGGCAGGGCGGTCCACGGCATTCCTTCGGCCGCCGAGTCGCGCGCGGCCTTCCTCTCAGGGAAACAATCAAGGAGCCGCGGGGGGCTTTGCAAGCCGGGGCGGCGTCAGAACAGCCCCTCGATGCGGCCATCCGCGTCCAGCCGGATGGATTCGGCGGCGGGCTGGCGCGGCAGGCCGGGCATGGTCATCACCTCCCCGCACACCGCCACCACGAAGCCGGCGCCGGCCGAGAGCCGCACCTCGCGCACCGGCAGGACATGGCCGGTGGGCGCGCCGAGCAGCGTGGGGTCGGCGCTGAAGGAATACTGCGTCTTGGCGATGCAGACCGGCACATGGCCGAAGCCCAGCGCCTCGAAGCGCGCCAGCCTCGCCGCCACGGCATCGGGCAGGGCGATGCCGGCGGCGCGGTAGACCTCGCGCGCCACGGTGCGGATCTTCTCCGCCAGGGGCATGGCGTCGGGGTAGAGGGGGTGGAAATGCGCCTCGCCCGCGTCCAGCCGGCGCAGCACGGCCTGGGCCAACGCCTCGGCGCCGGCACCGCCGTCGCTCCAATGGGTGCAGAGATGGGCCTCCACGCCCATCGCCGCCATCGCCTCCGTCACCGCCGCGATCTCGGCCGGCGTGTCGGAATCGAAGCGGTTGAGCGCCACCACGGGCGGGATGCCGAACTTGCGGATGTTCTCGGCATGGCGCGCGAGGTTGGCGATGCCGCGTTTCACCGCCGCCACATCCTCCGTGCCCAGCGCGGATTTCGCCACGCCGCCATGCATCTTCAGCGCGCGCACGGTGGCGACGATGACGCAGGCCGCGGGCTCCAGCCCCGCCAGGCGGCACTTGATGTCCAGGAACTTCTCCGCGCCCAGGTCGGCGCCGAAGCCGGCCTCCGTCACCACGATGTCGCTCAGGTGCAGGCCCAGCGTGGTGGCCATCACGGAGTTGCAGCCATGGGCGATGTTGGCGAAGGGCCCGCCATGCACCAGCGCCGGGCTGCCTTCCAGCGTCTGCACCAGGTTCGGCGCCAGGGCGTCGCGCAGCAGCACCGCCATGGCGCCATCGGCCTTGAGGTCGGCGGCCGTGACCGGCCTGCGCTCGCGCGTCTCGGCGACGATGATGCGGCCCAGGCGCGCCTGGAGGTCCGAGAGGTCGCTGGCGAGGCAGAAGGCGGCCATCACCTCGCTCGCCACCACGATGTCGAACCCGTCCTCGCGCGGGAAGCCGTTGCCGGGGCCGCCCAGGCTGCCCACCACCTGGCGCAGGGCGCGGTCGTTCATGTCCAGCGCGCGGCGCCAGGAGACGCGGCGTGGATCAATGCCCAGGGCGTTGCCCCAGTGGATGTGGTTGTCCAGCATCGCCGCCAGCAGGTTGTTGGCGGCGGTGATGGCGTGGAAGTCGCCGGTGAAGTGGAGGTTGATGTCCTCCATCGGCACCACCTGGGCGTGGCCGCCGCCGGCCGCGCCGCCCTTCACGCCGAAGCACGGGCCCAGGGAGGGCTCGCGCAGGCAGATCATGGCGCGGTGGCCGAGGCGGTTCAGCGCGTCGCCCAGGCCGACGGTGGTGGTGGTCTTGCCCTCGCCGGCCGGGGTGGGGTTGATGCCCGTCACCAGCACCAGCCTGCCGCGCGGGCGCTCCGCGCGCGCCTGCGCCACGAAGTCCAGCCCGACCTTCGCCTTGTGCTTGCCGTAGGGCTCCAGCGCCTCGGCGGGGATGCCGGCGCGCGCAGCGACCTCGGCGATGGGGCGCAGCCTGGCGGCGCGGGCGATGACGAGGTCGGTGGACATGCGGCGCGGTCTTCCCCCTGGACGGCAGCGATATGAACTCAGGGTCACGATTGGACAAGCCGCCCCGCGGCGCGCCACCATGCCCGCCAAGACCGGAGGAAACCCCGATGAACGCCACCCGCCGCGCCATCCTGGCCGCGCCCGCCCTCCTCGCCGTGCCGGCGCGCGCGCAGGACTTCCCCACGCGCCCCATCACCATGATGGTGCCCTTCGTCGCCGGCGGCCCCTCCGACATCACCGCGCGCGTGATCGCCGCCCGCGCCGGCACCATCCTGGGCCAGCCGATGGTGGCGGAGAACCGGCCGGGCGCGAATGGCGCGGTGGCCGCCCAGGCCCTGGCCCGCGCCCCGGCGGACGGGCACGCGCTGCTGACCGGCTCCATCGGCGTCTTCGCCATCAACGCCGCGCTGCGCCCCAACCTGCCCTACGACCCCGTGCGGGACTTCGCGCCCGTGACGCTGGCGGTGACGACGCCCAACGTGCTGGTGGCCAACCCCACGGCGATGCCGGCGCGCGACTTCGCCGGCTTCGCGGAATGGCTGCGGGCCAATGGCGCGCGGGCGTCCTACTCCACCTCCGGCGTCGGCTCCTCCGAGCACCTGACGATGGAGCTGCTGAAGCTGCGGCTGCGGGCGGATGCGCAGCACATCCCCTACCAGGGGGGTGCCGCGGCCGCGACGGCGCTGATCGCCGGCGACGTGCAGATGACCTTCCAGAACCTGGGCACGGTGGCGCCGCACATCCAGGCCGGCCGGCTGCGGGCGCTGATGGTGACGAGCGCGCAGCGCAACCCCACCATCCCGGACGTGCCGACGGCGGCGGAATGCGGGGTGGAGGATTTCGTCGTCACCTCCTGGCAGGCGGTGATGGCGCCGGCCGCCACGCCGGCGCCGGTGCTGGCCCGGCTGGAGGCCGCCTGCATCGAATCGCTGCGCCACCCGGACAGCGTGGCGCGGCTGACCGGCATCGGCTTCGACGTGGTGGCGAGCAGCGCCGCCGAATACCGCCGCTTCCAGGTGGCGGAGCTGGCGCGGTGGCGCGAGGTGGTGCGCGCGGCGGAGATCCGGGCGGAGTAGGCGGCATCGCCGCGCCGGATGCATGCGGAACGGGTTGATCCGGATCAAACCCGCGCTTGCGCCCCCGCAAGGCGGCGCGGCGCCGGCCGGCCTAGGACTCCCCTCGCGCAACGAACACATCCGGAAAGGCGCGAGAGCAATGAGGAAGTCAGTTCTGCTGGCCGCTGGCCTGCTGGCCCTGGGGGCGGGGGCCGCCACGGCGCAGGTGCAGGAAGCCCCGCGCGGCAAGCGCGCCGGCGACATCGTGGTCGGCCTGGGCGCCATCGGCGTGCTGCCCACCAATGGCGGCAACGTGCCGCTGATCGGCGGCACCCCGCATGCATCCAACAGCGCCTCGCCGCAGCTGGACTTCTCCTACTTCTTCACGCCCAACCTGGCCGTGAACCTGATCGCCGCGACGACGCAGCATGACATCCGCGTCAACGGCTCGGCGCTGGGCGACGTGCGGCTGGGCCGCGTCTGGGCGCTGCCGCCGACGCTGACCGTGCAGTACCACCCGCTGCCGGCCTCGCGCATCAGCCCCTATGTGGGCCTGGGCCTGAACGCCACCTTCTTCTACGGATACGGCGGCGGCATGACGCCCCCGGTCAGCCGCGTGCGGGTGGAGAACAGCGTGGGCATCGCGCCCAACATCGGCGTGGACTACGAGATCACGCCGAACTGGCTGGTGAACTTCGACATGAAGTGGATCCTGATGCAGCCGGATGTGAGCGTGAACTCCAACCTCATCCGCGCCCGGGCCGACATCAACCCCTTCGTGATCGGCGCCTCCGTCCGCTACCGCTTCTGACCGCGGTCCGGGCCGGGGCAGGGATGCCCCGGCTGCGAAGGACCCCCGGCGCGGCTCCTGACCGCGCCGGGGGTTGAGTCCTTGTCGCGCCCTCAGGCGCCGGGCGCGCGCATCCGCGCGCTTGGCTTCGCCGCGCCACGGTTGCGCCGAACGCAGCTGCGGTTTGGCGGCGGGGCGCGCCGTGCGCGCCCGGGTGGGCCGCACCTGCCATCACGACGCCAGTGCCAGCGCCGCCTCCGGCCGCGCGGCCCAGAAATCGCCAAAGCCCTCGCCCGCCGCGCGCTCCTGCGCCCAGGCGCGCAGCCAGGGGCGCAGCGTGCGCGCGATCTCCTCCAGCCGCACCTTGTCGGCCACCGCGCGGTTCAGCCGCGTGCCCGCGAAGGCGCCGCCGATGAACAGGGTGTAGAGGCCCGGCGCGCGCCCCACCACGCCGATCTCCGCCTGGTAGGGCCGGGCGCAGCCATTGGGGCAGCCGGTGATGCGCAGGCTGATGCGCTCGCCCAGCAGGCCCAGCGCCAGCAGCTCCGCCTCGATGCTTTCCACGATGCCGTCCCGCACGCGCTCGCCCTCGGCCAGGGCCTGGCCGCATGTCGGCAGCGCCACGCAGGCGAGGGTGTTGCGCGCCAGCGGCGACAGCGTTTCCGGCAGGGGGATGCCATGGAAGCGCAGGATGGCCTGCACCGCCACGCGGTCGCCCGGCGCGATGTCGCCCAGCAGCAGGTCCTGCTGGGGCGTGGCGACGGGATTGGCGCCGGTGGCCTCCACGATCTCGCGCAGCGCCTCCCGCCATTCGCCGGTGATGCGGCCGGAGGGGATGGAGAGGCCCAGCCACAGCCGGCCGTCGCCCTGCTCGTGCCAGCCCAGATGCTCGGGCACGGACAGCGTCGGCAGGGGCGGTGGCGGGGCCAGCACCCGGCCCAGATCGGCGGAAAGCTGGGCGCGCGCCCAGTCGCGCCCTTCTCGTGCAGCACGTATTTCAGGCGGGCCTGCTTGCGGTCGTCGCGGCGGCCGTGGTCGCGGTGCAGGCGCACGGCGGCCTTGGCCACCTCCAGGATGTCCCCGTGCGGGATGAAGGCCACGGGGTCGGCCAGGCGCGGGAAGGTGGAGGGCTTGTTGTGCGTCATGCCCATCCCGCCGCCCAGCGTCACGATCCAGCCCGCCGGCTGCCAGATGAAGCCCAGGTCGTTGGCCAGCACGTCGGCCGCATTGTCGTCGGGGTGGATCAGGGCGATCTTGAACTTCCGCGGCAGGTAGGCGCTGCCATACAGCTCGTCCTCCGCCTCGCCGGCCACGGATTCGCCGCCCAGGAAGATCTCGTGATGGGCGCGGGTCTTCGGCAGCAGCCCGTCGGACAGGGCGAAGGCCTCGCGCTCCAGCAGGGCATGGATGGCGTCGCGGCGCGGGGCGGGGGTGGTGATGACGTTACGCACCACGTCGCCGCAGGCGGCCAGCGTGGTCATCAGCGCGCCATGGATGCCGGCAATGGTGCCGCGCAGGTTTTCCCGCAGCACGCCGTGGAATTGCACGCCCTGGCGGGTGGTCAGGCGCAGCGTGCCGTCGGCGTGGCTGTCGGCCAGGGCGTCCAGCGCCAGCCATTGCGCCGCGGTCAGCCGCCCGGCCGGGGCGCGGACGCGCACCATGAAGGACCAGTCCTTGTCCTCGCCGGCCTGCTTGCGGGCGGTGGCGGTGTCGCGGTCGTGCTGCTCATAGGTGCCGTGAAACTTCAGCAGGGTATAGCTGGCCTCGCTCAACCCGCCCTTGGCATGGGCGGCGTCCAGCTCGGCCGCGATGGGGCCGCGCAGGCCGCGGCTGTCCAGCTTGATGCCTTCGGCTGGGGAAAATTTCATCGGCGCGCCCTCGCTCAATCCGCTTGCCAAGAGTGAAAACACCAATCTACGATCATTGCAAGCGCAATTGGCGGGGATGATGCCGACGATGAACGTGGATCACGCATCCGCCCTGGCCGGTCCGGTCTTCGCCCGCGGCGAGGTCTGGCTAGTCGGCGCCGGCCCCGGCGACCCGGGCCTGCTGACGCTGCGCGCCGTGCAGGCGCTGGAGCAGGCCGACCTGGTGCTGCATGACGCCCTGCCGGGCCGCGCCGTGCTGAAATACGTGCGAAGGGGCGCGGAGGTCGTCGCGGTCGGCAAGCGCAAGGGCGCCGCCCCCGTGCCGCAGGCGAAGATCAACCAGCGCCTGGTGGCCGGGGCGCTCGCCGGGCAGCGCGTGGTGCGGCTGAAGGGCGGCGACCCCTTCCTGTTCGGCCGCGGGGGCGAGGAGGCGGATGCCTGCGACGCCGCCGGCATCACCTGGCGCATCGTGCCCGGCGTCTCGGCCGGCCTCGCCGCGCCGGCG